>JAHELX010000059.1 GCA_024643945.1 Anaerolineales bacterium | reverse complement strand
GCGGCTGCGTGGGTTCCTGATAGGGTGCCCAATGTGGGAACAACCAGGATAAGATGTAATTCTGCTCTGCAAACGCGGGCTAACCCAACGGCTACCTGCAGTCCCTGTTCGTGGTCGGGCATACCGTCCAATGGTACGAGTAGCCGGCGGCAGACAAAAGGCGGTTCCTTGTCGGTACCGGTGGGGTGGATAATCAACACGGGTATTGTGCCCCGGCTAACTACTTGTTGGGCGATACTGCCGAAAAGCAAGTCGCGCAACCCACCCCGACCGTGAGTACACATGACGATCAAGTCTGGGGCCAGTTCCTCGCCGTGATCTACGATGCCGCGTGCCACATCAGTCATCTGGCTGGTATGGACATGGCGCTCTACACGTAGCCCCGGGGGGAACCCACCTTGGGCGACTTCGTCCAGGTAAGCATAGGCTTCTTCCGTATTTGTCAGATGCCGCTCACCGTGAACCGCCTGGGGGGCGTCGCGCTCGATGATGTGAATCAACGTCACCGGTGCGCCCAGCATTTGGCCCAGGTATGCGGCGGCTGGTAGAGCTGCTTCGGCAAGACGCGACCCATCCAGGGGGACCAGCAAATGCTTAAACATCACCTCATCCTCCGAAGAACGTTTGATACAGCAGATACACGTTTAAGGCCACAATCAGAGTCGCCACGATGCTTGCCAGCACGGTTGTGCTCCGACGGTTGACCAACACTCCCATGATATCGGCCCGATACGTGAACAGAATCAGAGGGATGATGGCGAGGGGCAGGCCGAAGCTAAGCACCACCTGACTGATGACTAGTGTGTGCGTTGGGTCCAGCCCCATGAAAATCACTGTTAGCGAAGGTACCATCGTCGTCAGGCGGCGTATCCAGACCGGGATCTTCCGATGAAGAAATCCCTGCATAACAACCTGGCCGGACATCGTGCCCACCGACGAGGAAGACAAACCCGAAGCCAGGAGCGAGATGGCAAAAACCCAACTTGCCGCCGGGCCAAGCAGTGGTTGTAGCGTGCGGTGAGCTTCTTCGATGGTGCCAATCTGAGTCAGACCCTGGTTGAAGAAGGTCGCCGCCGCCATGATCAACATTGCGGCATTGATCAAGCCCGCCAGGCCCATAGCAATGATTACGTCCACAACCTCATAACGAAACAACCGGCGTAACTGCGCTGAGTTATGGGCAGCAATGCGGCCCTGGGTCAGCGACGAGTGCAGAAAGATGACGTGGGGCATTACCGTCGCACCCAGGATACCGGTAGCCAGCAGCACGCTCTCGCTGCCGGAGAACTGCGGCACAACGGCATGGAACAACACCTGTCCCCAATTCGGTCGATCCAAAACCGTTTCGATGAGATAACTGACCGAAATCACCCCTACTAGGGCGGTGATAACGGCTTCCAGGGGACGGAATCCATAGCGTTCCAGGCCCAAGATAAGAAAGGTAATGACGGCGGTCATGAGGCCGGCCACCCACAGCGGGATGCCCAGTAGCAAATTGAAGCCCAGCGCTGCGCCCAGAAATTCCGCCAGGTCGGTGGCCATGGCTACAACCTCCATCAGTAGCCACATCCCCCAGACGACGGGCGGGGAGAAATGGGCCCGGCAATGCTCAGCCAGGTTCAGGCCAGTCGCGATGCCCAATTTGGCCGACAGGGCCTGGAGAAGCATGGCCATCAGGTTGCTGGCCATGACGACCCAGAGCAGCATGTACCCAAACCGGGCTCCGCCTTGGATATTGGTGGCGAAGTTGCCGGGGTCTATGTAAGCCACACTGGCAATGAAAGCTGGCCCCAGGAAAGGCAAGAGACGAGCCAGACCGCGCCTTTGGCTGCGACCGGCCAGGATCTGGTCGGCAGCCTCAACCGTACCAGCGTCGCCCAGCTTTACGTCACCGGCTTTGTCGTGTGAGACACCGTTCGTTTCCATAACTCTATTGTAGCATATTCCGGCTTGTATATCCTTATGTGTGACTGAAGCGAAGCTTAAGAAAACCTTAAGGTAATGGCCGGGCGCAAATCAAAGGTAGCGTAATAGATAGCCCGTTCGATTCCCTGTTATGGGTTGCTCCCTGACTTATTACCTCCTGACTGGGTGAGCAGGTCCAATGCCTTCAACAGTTGTTTGTCCTCGCTGTTTTGCAGTTGGGCTGATGTCATCCCCTGCTCCGCTTCCGGGAACAGCGGTGCCACCGTTGGCGGCAAGGAAACTACGTCATTGGGAGAGATGCCCTTATGCCAGATGGTGCGTCCGCTGGGGGTTAGCCATTCCTCGGTGGCTAATAACAGCGCCGAACCGTCGGAAAGGCTGAACTCACTAAGAACCGTGCCGGTCCCGAAGGTGGTCTCTCCCACCAACGTCGCCCCCCGCTCGTCTTGCAGCGCTCCGGCAACAATTTCAGCGGCGCTGGCCGTCCCGGCGTTGATCAACACCACCAGTGGCATGTCGGGCGCCACGCCACCCGGTTGTACCGGTACGGGCGTGATTTGCCCCTGGGCATTCTTCTCCAGCAGCACGTTGCCCCCTTTCAAAAATTGGCTGGCTACACCCATCGCCTCGTCCAATAGCCCCCCCGGATCGTTACGCAGGTCCAAAATGACGCCGGTAAGCCCTTGCTGCTGGATATCCGCTAACGCTTTTTGAAGATCTTTAGTCACCCCTTCACTGAAGGCAGCAATGCGCACCTGCGCGATCGTGGTACCTGGCAAACGTGCCCAGGTCACATTCTGGATAGTGATGCGCGCCCGGACCAGGGTGACATCTCGGGTGCTCCCAGTGGCGGGATTCAGGATGGTCAGCGTCACTTTGGTGCCGGCCGGACCCAGAATGCGTTGCACTACCTGGTTCAAAGGCAATCCGGTAACATCGATCCCATCGACTTTCATGATGATGTCGCCCGGCTGCAGGCCGGCTTTCTGAGCCGGAGAACCATCTATGGGTGCTACGATGACCACGTGGCCATCTTTCATCTGCACTTCGGCGCCAATGCCCTCAAACTGGCCTTGTGTCGCGCTGCGTTCTTGCTGTACCATCTCAGGAGACAAGAAGCGACTGTGGCCTGTGTCTCCCAGGGCATCCACCATGCCGCTGATGGCGCCGTAGGTCAGGGGGCGAGGTTGGACCGCTGCCCGGTCGACGTAGTCCTGTTGGATGAGATCCCATGCCTCTCCCATCAACTGAAAATCAGGGGTCGCATCAGGCGGAATAGTATCCGGCGGAAGGGAAGCGACCAGCACCTGGCGGTCTAACCCCACGCCCCCAGCCAGTCCCAGACCCAAGGTCAGGAGAATCAGGGCTGGTATCCATAGACGACGCAGTTGGTATTTCATTGTTATTCCTCCTTATTCGCTTGATCCACGGGCTCAACTTGGGGTGATATCAGGTTGGTCTGCACCTCGTGCAAAAGTGCCGCCAATACCACGGCTATTGGCACGGCGAATAGCACACCCAGGATACCTTTGACCTTGGCCCCGATCAACAAGGCGATCAAAACAAAAGCCGGGTGCAGACCCATAACGCGGCCGTAGAAGGCTGGCGACACGACATGGGACTCTACCTCCACCACAACCGCGTAGAACAAGCCTACCCATAGAACCAACAATGGGTGGACAGTCAGGGCACTTAACACGGCTAATAGCACGGCGATCATCCCGCCCAGGTAAGGCACGATTTCCAGCACGCCCCCGACCAGCCCGATGGTGAAGGCGAAAGGCACTCCCAGCACAGCCAGGCCGACGCTGAAAGCTACGGCGAAGTAGAGGGCGATGGCGACCTGCGCCCATACCCAGTGGGTCAGACGTCGGCTCAGCCGCGCCATAATGACACGCGCTTTTGGCCGGTACGCCTCGGGCACCCAACCACTCAGCAAGCGCTCAACCAATCCTGCATCGGTGGTAAAGAAGTAAGCCAGGACTAGCATAACCAGCAAGTCCAGAGCGAGTCCTCCGACACCAGCGGCTGCGCCCACCAGGGCGCTCACCAGAATGTCCAGGCGCTGGCTTAGATTCTGGACCAGTACGTCCGTAGAAGACAGCCACTGTTTTAACAGGGGAATGGTGGCTACCCGGGATAGGGCTTCCTGCAATAGACTTGGTCCATTGGCCTTCAGATGCGCCACCTCGGCGTTGATGACGGGAACCAACAAGTTCCCCATGAGGGCCAATATGCCGCCCAATCCGGCGTAAACGCCGAGCACGGCCACCCCGCGTGGGATGCGCCGGCGAGCCAATGCATTTGCTAGAGGACGAATGGCCAGGCTCAGGAGGAGGGCGCCGAAGAGCAACCACATCACCTCCAACAGCAACCTGGCGTAGGTAATCGTGAGCCATAAAGCCAGCCCCAGGGCCAGGAGGCCGATCCAGGACCGCAGGCTGAGACGCCACAGCGGTGGTGTAACCATTCTCATCGCCTCTCTGGGAACCTGTCGCCCCGGAGGACTGGCCGTAGTGGGCATACGCGCATTGTCTATCTTCCCACCCAAATGCTCAGCAGCAATTCCAGGAACACGATCAGGGCTGCAAGAGAATTTAACACTTCCCGATGGCGCAGGTAAAGCCATAGCGCCAGCAACACGCGTACCGTAGGCAACAAGGCCAGCAGCACAATGCCGGCACTCATAGCCACCAGGCTCACCGGTACCTGCGACAAATGGACAAACATGGGAAGTGGGAGGACGGAACCTCCTGGGATAGATGAGGAGGCATTATTGACCAGCATATCCCCAAAGCCTGCGACCATCAAGCTCACGCCAGCCAGGGACATCCCCAGCGAGACCTTTTGCATTCTTTCTTCCAGATCACCTGAGGCTTCGACCTGGGAAGGGGTCGTCTTTTCAGGCATGTAGCTTACCTCCGATATGGTGGCCTCAGGCATGTAACCCTTGCAGCAGCATCTGCACACCCATCAGGAGCAACAATCCTATCAGTCCTGTGCGCACCCAGGCTACGCGCAAGCGCAACAGGACGTACACACCTAGCATCGCTCCCACGAATACGCCGAGCGCAGTGGGAATAACTACCAGTGGATGGATGTCACCCCGTCCGTAGTAGACGAAGACACTGGCGGCGGCGGTGATGCCTACCATAAAGTTGCTGGTAGCCGTGGCCACTCCCAGGGGCACCTCCATGACGGCATACATCACGGGCACTTTGATAAAGCCGCCTCCCACACCCAACAAGCCTGAGACCATGCCGGCCAGGGAGGCTACAGAGAGACCCGCCGGCCAGTGGCGCGGGTGATAATCCTGATGAAACAGACGCTCCGGTAACTTGCTCTTCTTCTGGTCTCGTGCCTTATAGAAGAGGTAACCGGCCGTGAAGAAGACGACGCAAGCGAAAAGAATGCTCAGTGCCCGGGCGCTCACCAACCCGGCCAGCAAACCCCCGGCAATAGCCCCAGCGGCTGTCGCCATCTCTAGCCGCAGGGCCAGCCCCACGTCTGCCCCTCGCCCGCGCGGTGCGACGGCTGCCACGCCAGCCGAGGTGGCGATCACGCCCACCAGACTGGTGCCCACCGCGACACGAATGGGTAGGTGGAAGAGCAGCGTCAGGGCTGGCACCAGAAAGATGCCTCCTCCCAGGCCCAGCAGAGCGCCCAAAATCCCCGCCAAAAGTCCGGTTGCCATGAGTGCTAGTAAGATCACCGGAAGTCCCCCATCAACCCAGGGCCAGGAAGCGATACCATTCAGCCAGATCCAGCTTCAAGTCCTCATAACGGGCGTGTAGGGTGGCATATAGCTCGGCGTTCTCAATGGCCAGGGCGACTAAATCCGCTACCGAGCTCAGAAAGTTGATAGCGACACGGCCAAAGTGACGCGGGCGCGCCGAATAAACGCGCATCACGCCCAGGGTGCGATCTTTCAATCTCAAGGGGACCACTAAAACGGACCGGATTCCTTCTCTCGCCGCTTCTTCCGGGTACTCAAACCCGGATTCACGCTCCACGTCATAGAGAACAACCACCTCGCCCTGGAGCACATGCTGATCTACCGGGCTTTTGTCCACGTGTATCTCCCCTTTAGTCAGATATGCCTCGCTCAGGCCGTGGGCCACCACCAGGCGCAGAATGCGGCGCCTGGGGTCCAGCAGGCGGATGGAGGCAGCTTTCAATCCCATCTCCTTAACGGCGGCCTCCAACACCCGCTGCAGCATCGGTTGCAGCTCCAGGGAAGCGTTCAGCGCCTCGGCGATGCGATACAGACTTTGGTGAAGGTGCATTTTCTCCAGTGCCAGGGCTCCCAGGTCCGCCAGGATGCCGAGCAGGGCCAGGTCTTCCGGGTGTAGAGTAGCCACTTCGTCCACGTAGACTCGAAGTATGCCGATGACACGATCCCGCACCGACAAAGGCACGGCCACCATACCCCGCAGACCTTCACTGGCGGCGGCTGACGGATATTGAAACCCAGGCTCCTGGGTGACATCAGGGATGACTACTACCTCACCTTCCAGGACGCGCTGATCTAGCTGGCTTTCGCTCACCTGGACAGGACCTTTTTGCAGGTAGGTCTCACTCAACCCCGTGGCACCAACTGGGAGGAGTTCATCTCCATCCGGGCTGAGCAGGCGCAACATCGCTCCGCGGGCTTCCAACGCCGAAACCACTTCTGACAGCAAAGCCTGAATGACGTCTGACTCCTGGAGTGCACTGCTCAACTTATGGGCTGTCTCTCGCATCACCCTCAGACAAGCTGTCGTATCACGCATGTTTCCCAAAGCGTCACCTCCTATCCGCCGACCTGTCCTGGATTGTCGGCTACGGTTAGGGTCTGAAAAACAACTGGCTTACTTACGCCTGGCATAGAAATTCCACGCGACCGCCGCAACAAATACCAGCTCTTGATCACTAGCTGTATGTAGGGAGCGGTGCCGAGCAAAGCCACCCCATTGCTCAAAGTTCCTATGCTGAAGGCCCCGATCAACGCACCTTGCAGATTGCCTGCCCACCGAAGAGGCTTACAGCGCCAAGCACGGGCGCAAAAGTTCGTGCTGCAAAATGCCCCGTTTTTTCATGGCTCGCCAATCCTCTTTGCGCGCGTCAGTTTTCTGAGCTTTGTGAATCTGCCACCGTGGCTTTTACGCCACGCAGCACCTCTACAGACGGTTCGGGACGGGGACCGAGGATCCTGGCTAACTCATCCTGATCGACGGTCTCTTCCTTTAGCAACACCTGCATGAGCTGATCCAATTTATCTCGTGCACCGGTCAACAGCCGGCGAACAGCTTCGTGACGCTCTTGCAGCAGTCGCTGCACATCTTGATCTATTTGGGCAGCGGTAGCCTCGCTGTAATCCCGCCCCTGAGCCAGTTCATAGCCCAAGAAGGGTTGTTGCTCGTCCGCCTGAAAAGCCACCGGACCCAGGCTGCCCATCCCCCAGCGAGTGACCATGCGTCGCGCCAGGCGAGTGGCTTCGACCAGATCGTTCTCTGCGCCGGTGGTTATTTCTTCCAGGGCGATCTCCTCGGCCGTGCGGCCACCGAGCATTACTTCTAATCGAGCCAGCAAGTACGCCAGATTGTAGTTGTAGCGGTCTTCGCCTGGCAGTTGCTCGGTAACTCCCAAGGCTCGGCCATGGGGGATGATGGTCACCTTGTGCACTGGGTCGGCGGCAGGCGTCAGCCAGGCCACCAGTGCGTGCCCAGATTCGTGATAGGCAACCACGCGCCGCTCGTGTTCATCCAGCAGCAGCGGACGCACCCCACCCAGCAATACTTTATCCAGGGCTTCCTCGAAATCATTCATAGTGATCTCGCGGTGGTTGTGACGGGCGGCGACCAGCGCCGCTTCATTGCACAGGTTGGCCAGATCGGCCCCACTTAAGCCGGTGGTGGTGCGGGCCAGGACCGACAGGTCCACGTCAGGGGACAGGCGTAAACTACGGGTGTGGATATGCAGGATGCCTTCCCGCCCCTTCCGATCAGGCAGATTCACGACTACTTCGCGGTCAAAGCGTCCTGGTCGCAACAGTGCCGGGTCGAGCACATCAGGCCGATTGGTGGCTGCCAGAATGATGACCTCGTGTCGTTCGTCAAAGCCGTCCATCTCCACCAGCAATTGGTTCAGCGTCTGTTCGCGCTCATCGTTCACGTTCCCCAGACCAGTACCCCGTCGGCGCCCGACCGCATCCAATTCGTCGATGAAGACGATAGCCGGCGCCTCTCCTTTAGCCTGCTCGAAGAGGTCCCTCACGCGGCTGGCCCCTACCCCGACGAACATCTCCACAAACTCCGAGGCGCTGATGTTGAAAAAGGGCACGCCCGCTTCGCCGGCTACCGCCCGGGCCATCAGGGTCTTACCCGTTCCCGGAGACCCAACCAGCAGAACGCCTCGGGGAATGCGCGCCCCTATATCGTGGTACTTCTGCGGGCGGCGCAGAAAGTCAACCACTTCTTGTAATTCCCCTTTGGCCTCATCGGCGCCGGCCACATCGTCAAAAGTGACATCTGGACGGTCGCCCACGCGCCGCCGCCGCGCCTTACTGCGCCCGAAGTTAAAGATGCCTGCCTGGCCCTGCCCGGCCTGGCGGCTCAACCACACCAGGAGCAGCACCAGGAGCAACAGTGGCAATCCGTTTGTGAGCAAGATCCCCAGCAATGGGTTGGGTGGTGGTGCTACGTTTATTACCACCCCGTGGGCTTCTAGCAGCGGCAGCAGGTTGGAATCACCTACCGTCCCCGGAAAGTTCGTGGCAAATTCGGTATAGGTCTGTGGGGTCGCTGTCCCAGATGGTGTAGAAGGGGTCGCTGCCGGTGAGGTCGTGGCTTGTGGTGACGCCTGGGATGTGGCCCCCGGCGTGGTTTGGGGCCATAGGAAAGGCTTGGCAAACGTCCCGGTGATCTCATCGCCAGAAATATGGACCGTCGTCACGTTATTAGCGCGTATCTGATCCAGAAAAGTACTATAGGGAATGGTGACCTCCGGCTGGCTCGTGGGCAAGAACAGAAAGATATTCCAGACCAACAGACCCAGCAAGACCACCCACCATATCCAGGACCGGTTTGGCCTTACCGGCGTCTCAGGCGGCTTTTGTTGTTGCATGATTTATCTCCCTCTCATTAATAGAAACTGGGGCTTAGCAGGGCATAGGTCAAGAAAATGCCCAGGGCGAAGGCGGCCAATATTAGTAATCCCAGGAGTACGTCATCGCGCGATCCCATCAAGCTGTCTCCGATCTCATGTCCCCAGGCTCGCCAGAATCCCCAAGCCACCAGGCCAAGCAAGAGCCCTACTAATATGCCGAGGAGTGTTGGGATTACGGGAACAGATGGCATAAGTGCATCCTTCTTATAACACGTATAACTAGCCATTTGGCCATATGTAACATAGCATGGAAAAGGCCTTACTGTCCTTAAGAGAAGCTGCAAACAACCTTAAGCTGACCTTAAGCCCAGGAGAATGGGTTTGGCAGCCCACCGCAAATGGATGCGAGGAATACGAGTTAGAGAGGAAAACTGGGAAAGGTTGAGGTGGATATCCTGTCTAACTATCAGCAATCGTTCTGAGAGAGCGGAATCTTGTTGGGCTCCAAGGGAATCCAAACGGTGAAGTGGCTGCCCTGGCCAGGTGTACTTTCCACCTCTAGCCGCCCGCCGTGGGCAATAACCAAATCGCGCGCAATGCTCAGCCCCAAGCCCATGCCTTGCGGGAAACGGCCGGCCTGGCTCCCGCGGTAGAAGCGGTTGAAAATGTGAGCCTGCTCCTCCGGTGTGATGCCCGGCCCGGTGTCACTCACCCGAATCCAGACCGCCTCATCCTCAACGCCGGCCCTGACAGACACCGTACCTCTCGCCGGCGTGTACCTGATGGCATTGCTGAGCAGGTTGCCCAGGACCTGGGTCAGCCGGTCGGGATCTACTTCCAGGGAGGGTAACGCGTTGGGGATCGCGACTTGCCAGTGTAATCCCTTCTTGTAGGCCGTTTCCCGCCATGGAATCAGTACGCGCGGCAGCCATTCGCTCAAAGTGACAGGCCGGCGGTCCAGTTCTAGCATTCCCAGTACCTGGTCGTGGAGGTGAGCGAGATCGTCCAGCAAGCGGCGCAGGAGATCCATTTCTTCCGCCATACCTACCAACAGCTCTTGACGCAGCGCTGCGTCCTTATCTGCACCATCTCGCAAGGCGCGGATCGCCGAGCGTAGCGCCCCTAGAGGCCGACCCAGTTCGTGTACCAGGTTGGCCAGCAACTGGCGCCGGGCCTGCTCCAGGCTACGCAGACGTTCTACCAGGGTGTTAAAGGCGTGTGCCAGCAAACGAATTTCTTCTGGCCCTTGTTCCGAGAGTGGCATCAATTCCTGCCCGCTGGCCAGCCGATAGATGGCCTGAGTCACTTGTTGCAGGGGACGTTCCATATTCAAAGCCAGAATCAAGCCGATGGCACCACCCAGGAGGAGCCCGCCGATCAGCACCCCGGCGATGAGATAGCGCAGGCGCAAGAACTGCTCTTGGACGCTGGCCAATCGGTGACTCACGCGAACGATACCTACGACCTGCTGATTAGGGCCAAAGACGGGAGCCCACACATCCACTATCTCGGTCTGCAGATACTGGCTGTAAGTCGTGTTTACACTGACTTTCCCGGCCAGGGCATCGGTCAGAGGAGGGAGATCCATTGTCTGCCCTATGCGCTTGGCGTCTTCAGATTCGTTAGAGGCCAATAATCGCCCTTGGGTGTCCAGCAGCATGACCCGCGCCGTTAAGTGCTCGCTCACGTGATCTACAAAGGTCTGGGCTTTTGGCGGGTCGTGCCAGAGATCAGGTTTGTCGCTGGCCAGGTCGGTTATCAATACAGCGTTGCCAGTCAACTCCCTGGACAGGTCGGCCAACAACACTTTCGTTTCCAGCACGTAAATGAGCGTGATGCCCATCACAGGGATGATCACCAGCAGAGGAAGCACATGGCTGAGAATCAAACGGCGGCGCAGCGTGCTGAACATTATGCCCCCTGTGGCTCTAATTTGTAGCCGACTCCGCGCACCGTGATGATGCGACGTGGGTTGTGGGGGTCTTTCTCCAGTTTCTCACGCAGCCAGCGGATATGAACGTAGACTACCTGGGATTCACCCTCGTACTCTGCTCCCCAGACGCGGCTCAGCAACTTGTCGGCGGAGACTACCCGTCCGGCTTCCAATGCCAGAGTGTGCAGCAGATCGAACTCTCGGGGGGGCAGCTCTATGGGGCTACCAGCCAGGGTGACTGTGTGGGCGGCCGGGTCAATCTCCATGTCACCCACCGTCAAAGGGGTCGGCTCGGCTACCGGGCCTGTCGGCCGTTCAGACCGTCGCAGTACAGCCTTGATGCGGGCCAGGAGCACATCCAGGTCGAAGGGCTTGGTGATATAGTCATCGGCCCCCAGCTCCAATCCCAGCACTTGGTCCAATTCGCGCCGGCGCGCGGTAAGGAAGATAACCGGCACACCGACCTGTGCCTGGAAGTAGCGCAGAGCATCCAGGCCGTCCATGCCGGGCAGCCCGATGTCCAGGAGAACCAAGTCAGGCCGATCACGGCGGGCCAGGGCCAGGGCATCCTCTGCGGTGGCGGCGGTGCTCACCCGATAGCTCGCTTGCTCCAAGTTGAAAGCCAGGCTGCGGCGCAGGAGCGCGTCGTCATCTACCAGCAAAATATGGGTGTCCATGTGCCTTGTCCTTTACGAGATAGTTTGTATGTATACCTTATTTTACTACAAAGTGGAAACCTTTGAGAAATGAGACAAAGCTTATGGACAGGTTGAGAATTTTGCTAAATCTCTTGACAAACCAGGGACTAATGGCATATACTGATATCAGATTGGGAGTAAACCGTGCAGCGCGAAAAGCATTTTCATGTTTCGCGCCGCCAGGTGGATTTTTGCCTGCTATCATCTCAAGGAGGAGAGTACACAATGGAAGCAAGAGTGTGGAACCAGCATTATGAAGAGGGCGTACCAACTAGCATTGATTATCCGCCCATCCCAGTCCACCAATTCCTAAGCGACACCGCTGCCAAGTACCCCGACAACACGGCCCTCATTTTTTTCAACAACAAGTTGACCTATCGTCAGCTCAACACATTGGTTGATAAGTTTGCAGCCGGGTTGCAACAGCTTGGATTGAAGAAGGGTGATCGGGTCGCCGTGTACATGCCGAATTGTCCGCAATTCGTCATTGCCTATTATGCCATTCTGCGAGCCGGGGGCATCATGGTCCCCAGCAACCCCCTTTATGTAGCCCGTGAGTTTGAACATCAAGCCAACGACTCGGGCGCAAAGATAGCCATTTGCCTCAGTTTGTTGTATCCCATGGTAAAGCAAGCCAGACCCAACACCACACTGGAACACGTGATCGTCGCCAATATCAAAGAATACTTCCCGGGTCTGCTGAAAGTCCTCTTTACGCTGGCCCGGGAGAAGAAAGACGGCCACCGGGTTGATATCTCTGCAGATCCCAACACGTATTGGTTCCAGGACATCCTGAGTGGCGCACCCGACAAGCCGACGCCGGTAGACATCGCGCCCGAAGACACCGCCGTGTTGATGTACACTGGTGGCACGACCGGCGTGCCCAAGGGGGCTCAGCTCACCCAGCGCAACGTGGTCGCCAACGCCATTCAGACCGCAGATTGGATGGTAGACGGGGTCGAGGGCAAAGAGGTATCACTGACTGCGCTGCCCCTCACCCACTGCTATGCGATGACAGTCTGCATGAACCAGTCGATTTACCGCGGGTACGCGCAGGTTCTTATCCCCAATCCCCGGGAATTCGACCAGTTATTGGGAGCTATCAACAAACACAAACCGACTATGTTCCCCGGCGTGCCCTCCCTGTACGCGGCGATCAATAACCACCCTGATGTGAAGGCTGGTAAGTACGACGTGAAGTCCATCAAAGTTTGCATCAGCGGCGCGGCCGGGCTGCCGCCGGAAGTGCAAGAGGAATTCCAGCGCATCACCGGCGGCAAGTTAGTGGAGGGGTATGGTCTGAGCGAAGCCACACCGGTGACCCACTGTAACCCCATCCGCAGCGGGGGGCGCATTGGCTACATCGGTGTGCCTTTTCCAGACACTGATTGCAAGATCGTAGACGCCGATACGGAGACAGAGACGCTGGGGCCAGGCGAACCGGGCGTGTTGTGCATCAATGGCCCACAAGTGATGAAGGGTTATTGGGGCATGCCAACCGAAACAGCTAATGTCTTGCGCCAGGACGAGTCGGGAAAAGTGTGGCTACACACCGGCGATGTGGCTGAAATGACCGAAGACGGCTACTTCCGCATTGTGGATCGAAAGAAGGACATGATTCTGGCAGCCGGCGGAATGAACGTCTACCCGCGTGAGATTGAGGATGTGCTTTATGAACATCCTAAGGTGCTGGAGGCAGCAGCCATCGGCGTGCCGGTTGGTGGGGGTGACCAACGGGCCAAAGTTTTCATCGTTCTGCGTCCAGGCGAGACTGCCACTGAAGAGGAGATTCTCGAGTTCTGCCGCGAGCGCCTGGCCAGGTACAAGGTACCCAAGTACGTGGAGTTCCGCCAAGACCTGCCCAAGACGATGGTGGGCAAGATTTTGCGCCGCGAGCTGATGGAGGAAGAGAAGAAGCATGTAGCGACCTAGAGTCCCTTACTGTCCCCTCGCCCCCCTCTCCCAACTCTGGGAGAGGGGGGGAGCAGTCTCCCCTCTCCCAAGCAGTTTATCGCCGGGTTAATCCCCACAGCAGCGCCAGTGCTGCCATGACCAACAAGCTGATACTCAACCCATTCGGCCCCTGGCTTAAATGTAGAACCGTCCCCGAAATCAGCAGGCTAGCGAAAATCACTCCCCAGGTGAGGCGGTCTACCGACCGTTCGAGCCGACGCAGTGCCCGCGCTGTGTCAGGCGCCAGCGAGGCTTGCATCGTCAGCTCGCCGCGCTGCACCTGGGTGATGAGCCGGTCAATCCGGGTTGGCAATTGCAGTGCCAGGCGCATCAGATTCCCGATTTCGTCCAACCAGCCACGCCAGTCGCGAGCTATCTCGTCGGCTGCCAGCTTCTCGGCGAAGGGGATCGTCGCCTCCCAGGGGTCAAAGTCCGGGTCGAGGCTGGTCGCTATACCCGATAGAATGCCAACAGCCCGCCCCACGAATAGCACGTCAGCCGGGAACTGAAAAGGCATCTCGTACACAATGTCACGGTACTCTCGCAAGAGAAACTCGGCTTCTTCAAAGGCAACGTCGCGAAGCTGTCCCATCTTGACGCCCCACAGACGTTGAAACATCACGTCGTGGACCTCCTCCAGCCGCTTCCGGTCAGCGCCGGGCAGAAGAACGCCGGCGTCTATATAAGCCTGCACAATGCGATGAGAATCACGCGTGCCCAGGCCGATGACGTAATCACGCAAATTGGCCCGCAGCCGCTCGGGGATGGCCGCCACCATGCCGAAATCTACAAAAATGAGCAGAAAGGGACGGGAAGCATCCGAGCTAACGTCGGGGTCCTGATCCAACGGATACACAAAGAGGTTGCCAGGGTGGGGATCGGCGTGAACAAAATTGGTGATGAAGATTTGTTTAAGATAGGTGTCGTATAGGCGACGAGCTACCTGTTCTCGGCTGATGCCCGCCGCTTCGATGGCTTCGAAGTCGGTGATCTTGATACTGGCCACATTCTCCATAGTCAGAACACGCCGAGTGGTGTAATCCCAGTAGATCTCACCGATGTAAATGCCGGGGTCGTCGGCGAAGTCGGCCGCGAACCGCTCGGCATTCTTCCCCTCGGCCACAAAATCCAACTCGTTACGGGTGGTCGTGGCGAACTCGTTAAAGATGCGGTCCAGGTCAGCGCGGCGGGTGATAGGACGATACAACTTGAGCCACTTAATGGCCAGGTTGATAGCGGCCAGGTCGGTTTCCACCAGCATTTCGATGCGGGGCCGTTGGACTTTGGCGACGACCTCCTCGCCGCTGACCAGTCTGGCTCTGTGAACCTGGGCCAGTGAGGCGGCTGCTTCGGGCTCCAGGGCAAACCATTCGAAAACTTGATCTACCGGGCGGCCAAATTCCTGGGCAATAACCGCCTGGATGTCGGCCAGGCTCTCGGCGGGAACCTCATCTTGTAAATCTGCCAGCTCAACCGTGACTTCCGACGGCAGCACATCTACCCGGATGCTGAGGAACTGGCCTAATTTGATGAGAACGCCTCCCATCTGTACCGCCAGACCACGAAAGCTCCGCGCAATGTGGCGCCAACGTGCCAAGGACGAGCGCTGCGCCAAACCTCGCAGCCCCGGCACCTGTCTCAAGATGAGGTCCCACCAAATGATGGAGATGAGAACTCCAGCGAAGAAGCTCGCCACGCGCAAGTAGCGCATCCGATCAAAGGGGGCTGACGTTGGGGGTTGGGACGCAACGGCCATGCTCCACCAATCGATCCAAGTTGGGTTGCTCAAAGTACTTGTCCAATAATCGCTTTGCACTTCAATCGGCAAATCGAGCGTAAACTGATTACAAAAGTAGCAAATTATTTCCGGACAAGTACACAGGGGGCGGTCAAAGTTAAGGTTTGCGTATAATGCGTATAAAAATAAAAAAAGCTTCGCAACATCCTGGCGGAGCTCTTCACCCATTATTAGCCAGGAAGCACTAGCTCTCTGTCTTCGGCTCTCGTGGAAGCCCTAGATCGGACTCAAACCGACGACCGACCGCTTACAAGGCGAGTTGGTGCCCGCAGGAAATTCGCTGGCTGTTACGATGGGCCAGGTGAAAACTTGACCCATCCTCCTATTGTCACTACGGATAAGAGTATAACTTAACTTTGGTTTTTGGGCAAGAAGTGAAAGGCCAAGGAGGAAGAAGAATCTATGTCGCAGGTCCGCGCAGCCATGCCAGCAGAAAATCGGCCACGGCGGCTGCATCCTCCAGATCGAACTGGGGCAGGTTGTAAGCCATCGGCTCGTCGGTCACCAGGGCCAGCAGGTCGCCCGGTTCACAGAGTAATTCGGCCTTATGGCCAGCCCGGTGGATCTCAATCTTGGGATAATCCCCCTGCTTGAAACCCTCGGCCAAGACCAGATCCAGCCCGGCAAAATGACGGGCGATGATACCATCCAGGTTGGCAGAACCATCTTCCTGGTGGAAAACGGCCACCTGCACGCTGCTGGCGCCCACTACCACATCTGCCCCGGCCTGGGCGAGACGATAGGTATCTTTGCCCGGCACATCGAAGGGTGTGGGGTGAGCATGGTGTTTCAACATACCCAGCCGCAGCCCTCGCGCTTTCAACTCCGGGATCAGCTTCACCAGAAAGGTAGTCTTGCCGGTGCCAGATTTGGCCACGAAAGAGACCACGGGCGGCCTGGCCCGCCAGGCCAGGGGACTGCTCAGGGGGACTAACGGCAACACCTGGACTGAGACCATTGCCCCTTGTGGAATATGGGCTATACCCTCTGGAATCGCCAGGATACCTTCGGCTTCGGCCATAGATCCCAATCGGCTGGTCATCGTGAGCGGATAGAAGAGCATCTCGTCCCCCCTTTTCCGGAACCGCCCCGCGATGAACTGGGTCCAATCCCTCTGCCCCTCGACGCGCTCCGCGACTTTGACCACTGTCCTGAATAGTCCCGGTTGTCTCTGCCCACCCAATTTGAGCAGCCCTGGCAGGCCGAGCTGGATAAAGGCCATCTGGTTGGAAGGTGGCCCCCCGGGTAGGCAGAAGACCGGTTTTCCTCGCCAAAGTCCGAAACCAACTGCCTTGCCCGGCCCCATCCTGACCCGGTGGTAGATCTTCTGCCAACCTAATTGGTCCACCAGCCTGACCACCAGATCCCGTTCTCCCTTCCATGCCCCACCGCTGGTGAGGATGGCGTCGCTGGCAGCGATAGCCTCGAGCAGATGGCGCTTGATCGCCTCTGCATCATCCTGAACTACGCTGAGGGTGGTTTCCATCCCATACAGTGAGCAC
>JAHELX010000562.1 GCA_024643945.1 Anaerolineales bacterium | reverse complement strand
CACGGCCAGCGCGTCATCGGTGTAGGTGTCAAAAGGAAACCTGAATAGCGCCGGCTGTCGGCCGGTGAGTTGGACCATAATATCCTGGGTACGCAGGATCTCGCGGCTCATTTCCTCGGGGCTGAGCTGGGTAAAGTCGAGATGGCTCCAGGAGTGGTTGCCCAACTCGAACAACGGGTTGGCGGCCAGTGCCCGGGTCTGGGCCGGATGCTGCTGCATCCATAGACCTCCCAGAAACAGGGTGGCGGGGGTATGGGTCCCATTGAGGATCCTGATAATGGCCTGGTCATAACCCGTCGGGGAGCCAACGGTCTGGCAGGCGTCGAAGGTGAGGGCGATGTACGGCAGCGACCGGTCACCGTGAGCGACGAGGACGGGGTCGATAGGGGGTAATTCTGGCGCAACACCAGGGACCGGGCTCCGCTTGGGGCGAGGGTCGGTTGTTACAGGCAAGGTCAGGGCCGGCACCAGGGTTGCCGCAGGCTGAGCAGTAGCTGTGGCTGCCGCTGGTATCCCCTTCTCGGCTGTGTCGACCACCGGGGTTGGCCACGGCGTAAGCAACACGCCTGGGCGACAGCCAGACAGTCCGAGCAAGATGGTGGTTAGGGTCAACAAGATAAATACCGGATGCATACCTGGTAGCATTCTTATCTATTTCAGTCCCTCATCCGCGCACGGTCACCAGGTTGCCGGAGGTGTAGCGCCGCAGCCCCCAGTAGAAGACGACCCGCGCGCCCAGGACGATGCCTGTGGTGAAGGCGACCAGGACCGCCAGACGCCCCCAACTGAAATCGCTCAGCAGGCCCGCCGGCAGGGAGCCGACGAAGGCGGCCGGGATGAGGGTGTATAGTGGTGGACTTGCCGGCGCCGTTGGGGCCGATGAAGGCTACCCGTTCGCCCTCCTCCACGCTGAAGCTGATCCCTTTCACCGCCTGGGCCTCGCGCTGGACGGGGCGGAACAGGGCGCGAATGCTGCCCTGCAGCCCCGCCTGCTTCTCCCGGACGACGAAGGTCTTGGTCAGTTGCCGTACCTGGATGGCTGTCAAGGGGGTCTCCTTGCTTCTGGTGCCGTAACTACTCAGCTATCCTTGCGAAGGTTCCAACCTTCGCAAGGATAGCTGAGTAGTTACGGCACCAGCACTTCCACCCAGACCGGGCGGTGGTCGGAAGCCAGCGACTCCGGCACACCGGCCGCCACCGGCGTCAGCGCCCGCAGCCAGGTGTAATCGATCCGCTCCCGGGGGAGGATGGCCGGGTCGGTGGGTACGTCTCCCAACGCCAGGGCACGCAAGGGGTCGTTGAAGCCGGCCTCCGCCATCCGGCGATAGGTGGGGCTGCCGGGGGAACTGTTGAGGTCGCCGGCAAAGCAGGCCGGGGCGGGCTGGGGTGAGCGTTGCGCCATCCAGGTCAGTGCCGCCGTTACCTGGCGCGCTCGCTCTGCCTCGCTCAGCCCCAGCCAGGTAGCGAAGACGTCCAGCGCCTTGTCTCCCACCTGCAAGCGGGCGCGGATCAGGCCGGTCTGCTCCTCCTGGCTGGGCAATAGGGTCATCTCGGCCTCGAGCAGCGGGTAGCGCGAGAGGAGGGCAATGCCGGTCAAATGCTCGATGGTGGGCAGGTAGACGACGTGCATCCCCAAACGCCTTCCCAGCCAGAGGGCGTCGTCGATGCTGTAGGAGGTGATGCGGCCGGTGTCTACCTCTTGCAACGCCACCACGTCCACCCCGGCCGCCTCCAGGGTATCCGCCTGGCGCGCCAGCGACAGGTGCCACGGCCCATCATAGCCGTAATGGATGTTGTAGGTAGCCAGGCGCAGCGTCTCTGCCCGCGCCGGTGGTTCAGGAGGACGGACAGGACCTGCCTGCCAGCCAACCAGCAGCAGCCCCAGCACCCCCAGCACTCCCCAGCGGCGCCACGGCCAGCCCAGCTCCGGCATCCCTTGCCCCAAACCGGCCAGCCCGGTTAGCAAGGCGGCCGCCAGGTACCAGGCAATGCCAGTCCCTCTGAGCGCCGAGAGGGTGTAGGGGTAGGTGAATGCAAAGGCCAGCCCAAAGGAGAGAATCAGGAAGACCAGGTTCCCCAGGGCCAGCCCCAGCGCCGTTTTGTGGCCAGGCGTTGGACGTGGCAGTGCACTCAACAGGGCGACGCTGACCGCAGCCGCCAGCAGCAGCCCCAGAGCGCTCAGTCCGGCCGGGGCCAGGTGGCCGAGCCCCAGCCCGGCGGCCAATAGCGCCGTCAGTAAAGCACGATGTCTGCGGTCCGGGCGCAACGCCTGTCCCAGCCATATCCCGGACAGGCTGGCGGCCCACAGCGCCGGCGCCAGCCAGGCGTAGGCCGAGCCGCTCCAACGCGCCATGGCATTGGGCAGGCTCAGCAGGTTGATCTGCAAAAAGAGCAGCCCGGCCAGGGCCAGGCTGCCCGCCAGACGCAGACTGCTGTCATCGGGTAACGCGGCCGAGAGCCAACCTGGCCGATGAATCGGAGAAGCGGAGTTGCTACCTGGCCGAGGACTCGGGGCCAGGCTCCAAGCCAGCCACAGGCTGACTAGAGTTAACGGGATCTGGACCAACCACCAGGCGGGTCGCAGCGACAAGTCCCATGTGCTCCCAGCCGCCCGGAGCAGTTGATCCAGGAGCAGGGCCAGGACCAGGGCTGCCAGGCTGCGCCGCGCATCGCGGCGGAGAAAAGCGGTCAGCGCGGCGAAAGCGGCTGCCACCGTCAGCAGGGCGGCCCATAGCCGCAGGGGAGGCAGATCCAGGCTGACCGGGATGCGGGCCAGCATGGCGATGGTGACTGCCATGGCCGTGCCGCGCAGCCCCAGCCGTCCTCCCAAGAGGGGGGACAGGAATGCCAGCAGCAGCGCGCCGCCGAGGATCAGCAAGAATCCCATGCCCAACGTCTCGGCGAACACGGCGTCGTACACCACGCCGAAGAGCGCCGAGAAAAGAGCGCGCAATGCCTGTAACAGTGCCAGCCAGAGGAGCGTCTGCAAGGCGGCCAGGCCAACAGTCGGGGAACGCATTCGGGGCGGTATGCTACCTGGCATCTGCCACCCTTTATCTATCCCGGGACCAGTCCAGCACCATCTGCCGCTGGGCTCTCGTCTCGGGTGAGGTCACCCAGTCAACGGGCGTTACCTGGCGCAGGCGGGCAATCTCCGCCAGCGCTTCCTCGCCACTCATGCCATGCCGGACCAGATAACAGCCTACCACTGTTCCCGTCCGGCCTATGCCGCCGTAGCAGTGGACATAGACCGTCTCACCCTGCGCCAGCGCGGCGTCGATCGTATCCAGAATGTGTACCATTTCCTCCTGGGTGGGTGTCCCTCGATCCCGGATTGGCATGCGCTGGTGCTTCACCGAACGTCCCAGGGCCGCGGCTTCTTCTCGCAGCAGGGGCGTATAGGGCTGCAGGCGGTATTCTCCGGCTTGGGTCAGATCCAGGAAAAAGGTGACGCCGGCCTGCAGCAGGTGGCGTATCTTCTGCCGGGACATGTGGTCATCCCAATCCATGGGATATTCACCGGCCAACAGTTGGCCAGGCCGGACCCAATAGGAGTTGGGGATGGGCGGCATGGGTTCAGGCCGCCGTGACGGGTTGGAAGTAGACATAATCAGAATAAGGGTTGGAAGGCAGTCAGCCGGTCCAGGTTAATTTATAGAGCTTATGCACAATAAGCGGATTGACTGACAGAATTTAATATGGCTCGTAACTACTCCGCCTACCCTCCCGGAGCAAAGCCCCCCCACGGGGCAGGGTGCATTGAGTGGGCATTCCGTGGCTGAATTGCCTAGTGTAGCAATGGTTTTCTGCTTTGGCGTTTGCCTAAACCTGCGGGAGGGTGAGCAGTTACCGGATTTTTTCTTTTTTCTGAAGGCAAGTATAGCATAATATGGAGTCAAAGACAATGGATTGGACACGAAAGCAGCAATTCTAATTTTGGTTGAGACAGGCAGGTGCAATCCCCCAGGGGGATTGCACCTCTGGAAGCGGGGGTAGTACGAAAATGTAGCACAATACAAACTCCTTGTGGGTGGCCTCAAGATGACGTTTGAGCGATCCAGGCTAACTATGGGATAGATCCATGTTATGTCCTTATTCACCTCGTCTGACGTTCAAATAGAGAACGCTCGGGCGGCACTCCAGAGATAGGGATGATGGCACTGGATATCGCCAGGATTTCCCCTTTCCGCTGAGGTTGCTGCCCGAGCGTTCTGAAAGTTAAGAACTAACGTTCTGTTGATGAAATTATATCAGACTTCGGTGCTTTTGGCAAATTCGCACAGATCGTCCGTGCAGCCGACAGGAGAGTGCTTTTCACTTTTTGGGGCGAGCAAATTCCTGCGCCTGCACCAGGGGCCAACTTATGGGCGGATGTCGAAGTTTTGGGTATGAGGGAGGGGTTTGGACCACTTTATTTAGACCAATACACTTGCAAACATCCACAATCC
>JAHELX010000561.1 GCA_024643945.1 Anaerolineales bacterium | reverse complement strand
GGGACACGCCGACCTGCCCAACCGATATACCTGACCGGCTGAGGGCTGGGGAGTTGAGCGATGGTAACGACTTCATCCCGATCCCGCACAGCCAGGCTTACCGTTTCCTGAGTCGTATCAACCAGGACCTGCATTAGCGGACGAGCGATTTGGGTCACGTCCAGACGCTGCAGTACCAACCCTCCCAGTGTCACCAGGGCCATCCCCAACCGATACTTGCGCGTGACCGGGTTTTCCTCAACCAGCCCCTCCCGCTGGAGCGAAGCCAGCAGCCGAGAGACGGTGCTTTTGTGCAAGTCCAGGCGCTGGCTGAGTTCGGTGACGCCCAGTTCTTCTTTTTCCAGGGAGAAAGCCTTCAAGATAGCTATGGCCCGTTCTATAGATTGAACGCCTGAAGTTTTGGAGCCTACGTTTCTGGGGGAATTCGGCATTGAAGATCCGTACAAATGAACCCAAACCAGTGTACCGTATTGTGAAACAGCGTTCCCATTATAGCAGGTCGATTCTCTTTGTCAAATAGATACAAAGGAGGGGATTCGAAGCAATTCGGCCCCATCACGATCCTATTTGGCACCAGGCGAAAACTATACTATGATAGCGTGAAGTTTAGAATATCTGATATGCCACAGGGACCTGGGCAGGGGACGATGCACTGAATAGATAGAGGCGATTACATGGTCCACACGTGGTCCATTGACTATTGCTGGATACATTGAGGAGGAAAATGTGATGAACGCGGGTAACAAAGTTGTGTTTCAATCCCCTCAGTTTGCTGTCCTCTCGGAAACCCAACTCCAGGACCTCCACCTGGCTGCTTTGGAAGTACTGCGACGCACCGGCATTCGATTTCATCACCGAGAGGCATTGGACCTGCTGGAAGAGGCAGGGGCATTCATCTCCGATCAGAATCTGGTCAAGTTTCCGTCTCACCTGGTGGAAGAGGCCATTGCCTCTGCACCGGGTCGGGTCGTCATGTGTGATCGGGACGGGGAGCCAGCGATGTACCTGGAAGGCACCAAGGTCTACTTTGGTACCGGCTCCGATTGCCTCAACTTGCTTGATCCGGAGTCGGGCGAGCATCGGAAATTCACTCAGGCCGATCTCATTCATGGTTATCACCTATGTGACGCTCTGTCTAACATTCATTTCGTCATGTCCATCGGCATCCCTTCTGATGTGGATGCCGATTTACTGTACGACGCCCAAATGGCGTTGATGTTGGAGCATACCACAAAACCCATCGTTTTTGTGACCAATGATAGAGCCAGTTGCCAGCGAGCTATTGACATGGCTGCCGCCGTGGCCGGTGGTCATGAAGCATTGGCGGAACAACAGCACATCTTGCTCTACTCAGAGCCCAGTTCGCCGCTGCAGCAATCGGAGACGGCAGTGGACAAACTGCTGCTGATGGCAGAATACAAGCTACCCGTGGTGCACTCGCCGGGCCCATTGATGGGGGGTACTGCCCCGATTACGCTGGCAAGCGGTCTGGCTATGTCGCTGGCCGAGATATTGAGTAGCCTGGTGGTTCACCAACTGAAGCGACGGGGCGCACCCTTTGTCTTTGGAGCGGGTCTGCATCACATGGATATGAGCGCGGCGCAAATCTGTTACGCCTCGCCAGAATTTCAACTCACCAAGGCAGCTATCGCCCAGTTGGGGCGCTGGTATGGCATGCCGACCTGGGGATATGCCGGGTGTTCCGACGCTAAAGTGATGGACGAGCAGGCATCTCTGGAAGCTATGTTATCGGTACTCATGGCTAAACTGAGTGGCGCCAATCTGATCCACGATGTGGGTTACATGGAGAGTGGCCTCACCACCTCTTTTGAGATGATCGCGTTGACCGATGAACTCGTCGCTATGACAGATCACATGATGAAGGGAATCGAGGTCAGCGACGACACGCTGATGTTGGATGAAGTAGATCGGGTTGGCCCAGGCGGCCACTTCCTGAGCACAGAGCAAACGTTGAAACGCTTTCGTGAATTCTGGTTCCCAGGCCTTCTGGATCGCAACAGACGCCCAGAATGGTTGGAAGCGGGCGGAACCACGCTAGGCCAGCGCCTCAACGCCAGAGTCAAGGAGATCATCCAGGAGCACCAGCCTGAGCCTCTGGAACCTGAGAAGAGGCGCCAAGTGCAGGAAATTCTGGCCAGGGCAGCCGGCTAAATGACCCCAACGATTGATGCCATCGAAGTTCACCACTACCGGCTGCTCCTGGACCCGCCTTTTTCCGCCGCCTGGGACCCAACGCCTCGCACCAGCCACACCAGCAGCGTGGTTCGAGTACGAGCAGGCGACTATGAGGGCGTCGGCTCCGGGGGGGCCATGCCGGGTTTTGCCGGGCACGAGTCACTCTTCCTGGGACAAGATCCCTTCGCCATCCAGCGCCACGTGCAGGTGCTGGATAATCTGCAATTCCACTACGGGCGCATGTGGCCTCTGGAGGTGGCATTGTGGGATTTGATGGGACAAATCACCGGGCAACCCCTATGGAAGCTGCTGGGCGGGCGCAGCCAGCAAGTGCACGTTTACGCTTCCACCGGGGAACGTATGCCGGTTGAGGAACGGGTCACGTCGGTCCAGCAGCTCCGGGAGCAGGGATTCCCGGCGGTCAAATTGCGATTCCACGCCGAGGATCCTCAGGAGGATATTGAGCTGGTGCGAAGCGTGCGGGAGGCGGTAGGAGGCCAGATGGCTATCCTGGTGGATGCCAATCAGGGCTGGCAGATGCCGTGGGATACCAGGCCCACCTGGGACTTGAAGACAGCCATGCGGGTGGCGGATGCCCTGGTAGAGTTGGATGTCTTTTGGTTGGAAGAACCCCTACACCGGCACGATTATGGGGGATTGGCCCAACTGAGAAGAGGGTCGGCCATACGCATTGCGGGTGGGGAAGGAAACCGGGCCTTCAGTGAACTCAGAGAGTACCTGCGGCACGGCGCCCTCGACGTTTATCAACCGGACGTGGCCTGGAGCACAGGCATCTGGCGTGGAAGACAGATCGCCCAGGAAGTGCAGGCGGCTGGGGCGATCTACTCCCCGCATACCTGGGGCGATGGTTTGGTTCTATTAGCTAATTTACACGTCGCTGCTGCTGTCTCTCAAGCGCCATTTATAGAATTTCCCTACGATCCACCCCACTGGACGCCGGAACGGCGAGATTTCATCCTGCCCACGCCAATCTTACCGGACGCAACCGGCGTCATCACGCTGCCCGACGCGCCGGGGCTGGGTGTCACACTCGATTGGACGGCCCTGGAAGGCCGGCAGGTCAACAGCGACAGCATGTAGACAACGCAGGAAACTTCTATGCTTCCTCCGCTTCGACTTGCGATGCACTTTGCGCCACCGGGAAGCGCCGGCGATACAGGTACCAGACTGCCCCCAGCATGACGACCAGCGCAGCCACTTGAACTGCGCGCAGGCCGCCGGACATCAGCGCGGCGTCGGCCCGAAACGCTTCCAGGAAGAGACGCGACCCGGCGTACAGGGCCACGAACAGGACGAAGGAGTAGCCATCAAAAGGCCTTCGCTTCCGGCGCCACCAGAGAATCCCCAGGATGACCAGCAAGGCTGCCATCTCATAGAGTTGGACGGGGTGACGAACCTCACCCCACATGGTGACTCCCCAGGGCAGAGTCGTCGGCTCGCCGAAGTTCCTGCCATCCAGGAAAGCCCCCAGCCTTTCCAGGCTCAAGGCCAGCGCCAGGCCGGGCGCGATGGCATCCAGCGTGATGCCAACCGGCAGCCGGTAACGCAGCCAGTAGATCATTATCACCAAGCCACCGATCACTATTCCTTCCGGCCAGGAAAAGGCCGTAGTGGTTGGTGATAGGGCCGACAGGAGCGCCCCGCGGTAAGCGGACCAATGACCCAGCACGTAGGCCAGCCGCGCGCCGAGCAGCGTCGCCAGGAGAGCGTAGAAGCCCATGTTATAAACATGGTCCCCGTCCAAACCCAGAAGCCGTGCCTGACGGGCCGAAAGCCACAACCCGGCCCACACGGCCAGAAGGAGCAGCAGCGGGTAAGCCTGCAGGGTGAAACCGAAGAGAGAAAGGTAGGGGGACATTACTTACCGCCGCCTGCAGCCAGCAGGGTGGTCACCTGGCTCTCGACGAAGGCTGCACTCATCGGTCCACCGAGGGTTACGTTCTGAACGATGCCCGCTCGATCCACGAAGAAGGTAGAGGGCAGGCCATTAACCCGGTAACGGGCCGAGACGCTTCCATCCCGGTCCATCAGGATAGGGAAGGTCAGTCCCATTTGATCGACAAAGGGCCCGACCTGTGCCCCCCCTTCTTGTTGGTTCACAGCCAGCACAGTGAAACCCTGTTCTCGATATCGATCGTATACTTGCTGGATGTCCGGCATTTCGGCCCGGCAGGGGGGGCACCATGTCGCCCAGAAGTTGACGAGCACCACCTGCCCTCTTAAGTCTGCCAGGCTGA
>JAHELX010000560.1 GCA_024643945.1 Anaerolineales bacterium | reverse complement strand
GCGACCAGTGAGGCGGCGATCCTTCTCCCCACGCCCACGCCGCTGCCTACCGACACCCCTACGCCGACCGTCACTCCTACCCCGCTATTTTACACTGGCGTCACCGTCGAGTTGGTCATCACGAGCGAGTCATGGGTGCAAGTGTTGGTGGACGAGTCCAAAGCTTTTGAAGGTGTACTTCAGGCTGGCGAACGGCGACATTGGACCGGCGACCGCCAGGTGGCTGTGCGCGCTGGTAACGCCGGGGGAGTGGAGGTATTCGTCAATGGTGAGTCTATGGGACTGATGGGGGAACCCGGTCAGGTAGTTGACCAGGTGTGGGAGAAACTCGAAGGGACTCCTGTCTCCCCTAATCAGGATGATGTGACCGACACGCCAACACCTACTCCTGGCTCTTAGAGTAGAGGCAGGGCAGGCCCTATCATACCTCCAGGTTCATTTTGTCGTTGTCTCTAGATGCAAATTTCAGACTATTCCTCAGAACCCCTCCTTTTGTGGTAATATGGCCGGCGGCTTTATGCTCAGCCTTCAAAGACCTCTGACATTTAATCGAAGCGACGTTCCTTTCTTCGAACATTGTGTATCAATGGCTTGTTGGCTGACAAATAGGGTCTTAATTTAACAATTTCGAATAGTTCTTGAGTCCCTTTGACGTAGAGCCGTTATCCGTGATAAAATCTGATAAGAACACGAAAATCCCCTGTTCGTTTCATCTTCCACAAGGGATTGGGGCATCGATGCAAAGTGATGTAGAATTGGTTCTGGTAGTTGAGGATAGTCCGGAGCTGACTTCATTCCTGGTTAACACATTGCTGCCGCACTACGGATATCGGAGTGTGTCGGCAACTACTGGCGCCCAGGCATTGCACATTATCAACCAACAACACCCTGACGTGGTTCTAATGGACATAGAACTGCCTGACGTAAATGGACTGGATCTGGTAGAGCGGTTACGTCAGCAAGGGATCAAGACGCCAGTGATTGTGACAACCGCCTTTGGCTCTGAAGAGACGGCTGTGCGCGCTTTTCGGCTGGGTGTACGAGATTACCTGATCAAGCCCTATACTGCCGATCAGGTTGCGGCTGCCATTGAGGATGCGCTGTACTTGAGCCGCCTGGAAGAGGAAAAAGAGCGGCTGACGCAGCAATTACAAAGACGGGTGCAAGAACTGACCGTCCTGGAGCGAATAGGTCGGTCGGTGGCTGCTGTATTGGATCTGGACACTCTCCTCAACCGTATCGTTGAGGCGAGTGTTTTTATTACCCAGGCCGACGAAGGTTTTCTGTTGCTTCTCGACCCAGAGACCAACGAGCCGTATCTGCGAGCAGCCAAGAATCTGGAGGAGGATCAGGTCCGTCTCTTGCACCTTAAAGTAAAAGACAATCTGCTGAGACAGGTTCTTCGCACTGGCCAGCCGCTGAGCCTGGGAAATGTGGAAGATGCCAGCAGTAATTTTAAAGTTGCCACTGGCTACTCCGTCCGATCCCTTTTGTATGTGCCCCTAGTTGCTCAAGACAAGGTAGTCGGTGTCCTATCGGTTGACAACCGCACAACTCCGCGAACTTTTTCCCAAAACGATGTGGAGCGCCTGTCGGCTCTGGCCAATTACGCTGTCATCGCTTTACAAAATGCCTGGCTGCACGAATCGCTCAAGGAGCACGCAGCCCAAGTTGAAGCTACCTATGTCGAGCTGAAGGAACTCAGCCAGATCAAAACACAATTTGTGCAAGACATATCTCACGAGCTGCGTGTGCCGCTTACCTTCATTAAAGGCTATGTAGATTTATTGCGTGAAGGTGCTTTCGGCGAAGTCAGACTAGAGCAACTGGAACCTTTGGACATCATCGCCGAGCGGACCGAGCGAATCACCCAGTTAGTCAGTGATATGCTCACCCTCCAACGTTTGGAGTCGGAGGGAATCGGTTTAGCCCAGGTGAACCTGACAGAGATTGCCCGTGCCGCGATTGATGGCGCGCGGGCTGCTGCCCAACGGGCTGGCCTGGTCATCGAAGAGAAGGTTCCCGACACCTTACCGACCATCGTTGGAGACCCGGATCAATTGCCGCGTGTCTTCGACAATTTGCTCAGTAATGCCATCAAGTTTAGCCCCGATGGCGGCTTAGTGACCGTGCGCATCCACGAGGAACAAAACCAGGTGAACGTGTACATCTCTGACACAGGCATTGGTATCTCCCCTGAGAATTTGGAGCACCTGTTCTCCCGCTTCTATCGGGCTAACGAGTCAGAGGGTAAGCACATCGCAGGTACGGGACTAGGACTTTCTATCGTCAAGGCGATTGTCGAGGCTCATGGAGGGCATGTGTCTGTGCAAAGCCAGGAAGGCCAGGGAAGCACTTTCAGTTTTTCTTTACCCAAAGCCGGACCCGAAGCAGGCCTGGCCTCGCCGCCGGCTCCCCTCGACAGTTTGGGCCAATACTTCCCACTTGCATACGGAACTTAATGCAGGTTCAGCCAAGTACTTGTTCAAAAACAACTTGGTATTTTTGTGGCGGTTTTGCGCTTGATTTCTGTTCCAAAGCACTTGTCCAGAAATAACTTGGTACTTCTGCAATCAGTTTACGCCTGATTTGCCTACTAAAATGCAAAGTTATTATTGGACAAGTACAAAGTGCGAAGTTATTGATGAACAAGTGCAAAGTCTTAGGGGGTCTTCCTCACCCTCCAGATTGACGACAACAACACTTTAGACTATACTTCTATGCCTGACACATCTGGGCGTGTCTCTCCGTTGGGAAGAATTCCGAACTGTGAGAGCAGCATCTCGCTCAATCTCCTCGGAAACTCCATATATGGGTATTACATACGTCTTCGGCGCGGGATGGAGAATCAGGTAATCGCGGTTTCTTATCCTTGGACTCCGATTCCTGATTTCCTGACCATTGGGTTCGACTTCGGGAGGAGGAGAGATTGGAATCCATTGGCGTTGAATTGCACGACGTGGTCAAACGTTTCGGCGACGTGGTGGCTGTCGATCGCGTGTCACTGCGTATCCGCGATGGGGAATTTTTCTCGCTGCTTGGTCCGAGTGGATGCGGAAAAACGACTACACTGCGGATGATTGCCGGCTTTGAACAGCCGACCGAGGGTGAATTATTTATCGCCAGCAAGCCCGTTGCTGGCGTCCCTGCTTTTGAGCGCGACACAAACATGGTGTTTCAAAACTACGCGCTCTTCCCCCACATGACCGTTGCCCAAAACGTAGCCTTTGGACTTGAGATGAAGCGGGTCCCCCGAACTGAGATCAGCCGGCGCATAACCGAGGCGCTGGAGATGGTCCGCCTGCCAGGTATGGAGGATCGTCGCCCCGATCAACTCTCTGGCGGGCAGCAGCAGCGGGTGGCGCTGGCCCGAGCACTGGTGAACCGGCCAGCCGTGCTCCTTCTGGACGAGCCTCTTGGCGCTTTGGATCTCAAGTTGCGCAAGGAGATGCAACTTGAGCTAAAGGACCTGCAAGATCGCGTAGGCATCACCTTTGTCTATGTTACTCACGACCAGGAAGAAGCGCTCACCATGTCCGACCGTATTGCAGTGATGCATCAGGGGCGAGTGCTACAGATCGGTACGCCCACCGAGATTTATGAGCGTCCCAACTGCCGCTTCGTAGCCGATTTTATCGGTGAGACGAACTTCCTGGAGGGGCAGGTCGTGGCACAAGAAAATGGTCACATCACGGTAATGATTCGACCGGACGTCAAAGTTCGGGTGCTGGTAGGCGAAGAGGGCGTAACCGATTCGCAGGTGACAGTGGCTATCCGGCCTGAAAAACTCCGGCTGCTGAGTGAGCCACTCCCTATGGCTGAAAATTGTCTGCCTGGCGTTATTCAGGAGGTGGTGTACATTGGCACCGATACCCACTTCCAGATCTCGCTGGCCGAAGGGCTGACGATTCGGGTACGCCAACAGAACCGTATCTCCACGCCCGACCGGCGGGCTTACTCTGGGGATCGGGGCGACAAGGTGTACGTCGCCTGGGCACCTGAAAGTACT
This sequence comes from Anaerolineales bacterium, assembly GCA_024643945.1. Next base: position 445 of record JAHELX010000560.1, on the reverse strand, counting down.
CTCTTGCTGCAGAAATAGGAGGCGCAGATGGCCGTCCTTGAAGAGAATCGACCGTCGGTCGGATTAGTGGGCAGGCTGCTACGTCGGTTTCGAAGGAGCAGTACCGGCCCGGTCTTGGGGCTCATGTCGCCGGCTGCTTTGTGGCTGCTCATCTTCTTTCTGATCCCCCTGGTGATGGTGTTGCTGGTTAGCCTTGGCGAGCGGGGAGAGGCTGGTCAGGTGGTGTATAGCTGGACGCTCAAAAACTATGCACGCTTTTTCAGCAAGATAGGCGGACGATACCTCTATGTGCAAATCTTTGGCCGTTCCCTGGTCATTGCCCTGGTCAACACCCTTCTGTGCTTGTTGGTAGGTTATCCGCTCGCCTACTTCATCGCCCGCCAGCCCACTAACCGGCGCAGTGCTTTGCTGCTGCTGGTGATGATCCCCTTCTGGACCAACTTCC
>JAHELX010000559.1:3138-4455 GCA_024643945.1 Anaerolineales bacterium | reverse complement strand
GGTGGACGGCGGCACCGACGCCGGCGTGATGGCCTTAATGGGCCAGGCCCGCGCCGAAGTTGGGGCTACCTTTCCGCTGCTGGGCGTAGCTGCCGAAGGGACGGTAGACCTCACCCCACCCCCTCTCCTCCCAGGAGAGGGGACCGCAGACCTCACCCCACCCCCTCTCCTACGAGGAGAGGGGACCGCAGACCTCACCCCACCCCCTCTCCTCTCAGGAGAGGGGAAGGGGGGCCGGGGGGGTAGGGGTGAGGTCCTGGAGCCCCATCACACCCACTTCCTCCTCGTCCCCGGCGACCGCTGGGGGGACGAATCGCCCTGGATCGCCCGGGTGGCGACCCTGTTGGCGGGGCGGGCACCGTCGGTGACGGTATTGGTCAACGGCGGCGAGGTGGCGCGGCAGGACGTGGCTCACAGTCTGGCTGCCGGGCGGCCGGTGCTCGTCGTCTCCGGCACAGGGCGGCTGGCGGACGAACTGGCAAAGACCGGGGAGCGGCCCCCGCTGCTGCAGGTGGTGGACCTGGCGGCGGGACCAGGTGCTGTGGCCGACCGGCTCCGGGCGGCGTTGGGGGTGGAATGAACAAAGCGACTCAGAATGAAAAGGACGGGCCGATGTCTCCCAAATCAACCTATCGTGACTGGCTCAAGCAAGATTTCGGCGCATTGATTGATGCTCTGGACCTGGACGACCTGCGCAAACACTTCTTGCGCTCCCGCTGGCTGGACCAGGTCCTGTGGATGGAAGGCCGCGCCGACCATGCCCGTCGCTGGTACTACGGGCTGCGGTTGATAACCATCGTCGGAGCGGTCATCATCCCGGCGCTGGTCAGCCTGACCGTGAGCGGGCCGGCATTGCTGGTAGTCCGCTGGGTCACCTTCGGCCTCAGCCTGGCGGTGGCTATCAGCTCCGCCGTGGAGGAGTTTTTCCACTATGGCGACCGCTGGCGCCACTACCGGCAGAACGCAGAATTGCTCAAGATCGAAGTCTGGAGGTTTTTTCAGCTCAGCGGGCCATACAGCCGCCGTGATACCCACGCCGACGCTTATCCCAAATTCGCCGCCCGGGTGGAGGAGATTATCCAGCGTGACGTGCAAGTTTACATAAGTGAAATCGTGGGTGAGCAAGAGGAGAAAAAAGAGGGGGCGGAACAAAAGTAGAGGCACCCCTTGCGGGTGCCTCGGCGCCAATCCAGATGGCGGGTGTGCCCCTACGTCAATCCGGATTGCGGGTGCCTCCACATCACTCCAGATCTCCCAATTCATACAGGATAGCCGAGGCGGCTACCAGACCGGCCGTCTCGGCGCGTAGGATGCGTG
>JAHELX010000559.1:0-3038 GCA_024643945.1 Anaerolineales bacterium | reverse complement strand
GCGGGTGTGCCCCTACGTCAATCCGGATTGCGGGTGCCTCCACATCACTCCAGATCTCCCAATTCATACAGGATAGCCGAGGCGGCTACCAGACCGGCCGTCTCGGCGCGTAGGATGCGTGGCCCCAGGCCGACCGGCTGCACCTTGTAGCGGCGGGCAGCCTGGATCTCCTCGAGCGTCAGCCCCCCTTCCGGCCCGACGAAGAGACTGAGGCTGAAGGGCCGCTTGTCTCCCTCTTCACCGGGCGTCAGCGCCGCCTTCAGGCTGGTTTCCTTTTCATCTTCCCATGGCACCAGCGCCAATCCGCCGGAGCGCATGGCGCGTTGGCAGCCCTGGGTGAAGAGCATCGCCGGCCGCAGCACGGGCAGCCGTCCGCGCCCGCTCTGCTCGGCCGCCTCGCGGATGATGCGCCCCCAGCGGCCCAGCTTGCGGTCCACGTCCTCCAGATCCCCCACCACCGAACGGTCGCAGACGACGGGGATAAACTCCACCAGCCCCAGTTCTGTCCCCTTCTGCAATACCCACTCGAACTTTTGGGCCTTGAGCACCCCCTGATAAAGGCTGATCTTGGTGCGCGGCTCGCCGGGGGCCAATCGTTCCTCGACTACGTGGCCCATGACCACGTTCTGTGCCACGCGGTTCAGCTCCACTTCGCGCTCCCAGCCGGAGTCGTCGAGGACAATCAGCCGGTCTCCGGCGCGCATTCGCAACACGTGACGCACCTGGTGCGCCACGTCTTCGATCAGCGTCACCTGCCGCTCGTTGATCCATTCAGGTGGGATGAAAAAGCGATGCATCGTTATTCCTTTGAGGAAGGACGAAGGACGGAAGACGGAAGACGGAAGACGGATGACGAAGAGACGGTCATTCGTCCTTCGTCATCCGTCCTCCGTCCGTTTTGTACCCGATCAAAGCCACCCATTCCCCATCGTTCCGCTGCTCCACGAGCGATAGCCCATTCTGGTGCAGACTGGCCAGGACGGCGTCCGTGCGCTCGGCGATAATGCCGCTGACGACCAGGATGCCCCCCGGGCACAGGTTGGCCGCCAATGCCGGCGCCAGGTCAATGATGGTTTCGGCCAGGATGTTGGCCAGGACCAAATCCCAGAGTGGAGACTGGGGATTTGAGTTTTCCATGGTCCCAACCTCGACGCGTACGTGGGACTCCACCTGATTGAGGGCCACGTTCTCGCGGGCAATCCGCACTGCCAGCGGGTCGGTGTCGAGGGCCAGGATCCGCGACGCCCCCAGCCGGGCCGCGGCGATGGCCAGGATTCCGGAGCCGGTGCCCACATCGAGGAGGGTTGCGCTGGGGCGCACCCCGGCCTGCACGGGACCTAGCCCCGCTTTGGCGGGACACAGCCCCGCTTGGGCGGGACAGAGATAGTCTTCCAGCGCTTCCAGGCAAAGCCGGGTAGTAGGGTGCAGCCCACTGCCAAAGGCCATACCCGGATCCAGCGCAATCACCAGGTCGCCCGGTTCCGGGGTGTAGTCGCGCCAGGTGGGTCTGACCACCAGCCTGTGTCCAATGTGCAGTACGTCGTAGCCCGACTTCCACGCCTCGGCCCAACCGGCCTCAGCCAGAAAGCGTATCTGAGGCGTGGGCAATCGCTCCCCGAAGGAGGCGAAGTCCCTTGAGGGGGGGGAGTCACCGCCGGGAGAAGGGGTACGTGCCTGGTTGAGGAGCGCCAGGCCGATCTCGATCTGGCGCAGCCCCTCGTCGTCTTCGGGCAGCAGATAAGTCTTGACAGTAGACCTGGCATTCTCGCCGACGATTTGCTCGACGATGGCGCCCCCCCATCCCCATCGGTCAAAAAGACTGATGACCGATGGAATTACTTCATCCTCCAGGCCGAAGAGGGAGATTTCAATCAAGGCTTTTCGTGTAGTCACAGCAGGCTATTACATACCCAGTGCGTCGCGCACCCGGTCGAAGAAACTCCGTTCGCGCTGAGGCACCACTTCCTTGTCGAGGGTCTTGCCCAGTTCCAGCAACAGGTCACGCTGATGCTCGTCGAGGTTGGTCGGAGTCAGTACCTGAATGGTGACGATCTGGTCACCACGCCCGTCACGGCGCAGGTAGGGCACTCCCTTGCCGCGCATCCGGATCGTTTCGCCGGTCTGGATGCCAGCCGGGATAGTCAGCCGCTCATTGGTGCCATCCACAGTGGGTACTTCTACTTCGTCGCCCAGGCCGCCCTGGGCGACGTTAATGGCCAGTTCCAGGTGGATGTTTTGGTCCAGGCGGCGGAAGAAGCGATGCGGCTTGACATGTAATACCACGTAGAGGTTGCCAGGCGGGCCACCGCTGACGCCATCCTCACCTTCGCCGGCCAGCCGAATTTGGGTGCCGTCGTCCACTCCGGCCGGGACCTTCACCGACAGACGGCGCGTTTCGACCACTTGCTTGCGTCCCCGACATTGAGTACAAGGGGTGGTGACCACTTCTCCTTCGCCCTGGCAGCGGGGACAGGTGACGATGTTGACGAAAAAGCCCATCTGGCGGCGCACTTCGCCCGTGCCGTTACAATCAGGGCAGCGGATGGGGGATGTGCCGGGTTCGGCTCCCGTCCCGTGACAGCGGGGGCAGGTCTGATGACGCGGGACTTCGATCTCCTTTTCGGCACCAAAGACTGCTTCCTCGAACTGGATCTCCAGGTCGTAACGCAAGTCAGCGCCCCGGCGTGGGCCGCGGCGAGTCCGCCCCCGGCCCCCCATGCCAAAGTTGGCACCAAAGATTTCCTCGAAAATTTCAAAGGGGTCCCGGAAGCCGCCAAAGCCTTCAAAGCCGCCAAAACCTTGGGTGCCGGCGTGTCCAAAGCGGTCATAGGTTGCCCGCTTTTGCTGATCGCTCAGTACCTCGTAGGCTTCGTTGATCTCTTTGAAGCGCGCTTCGGCGTCACGCTCCTGGCTCACGTCGGGATGATACTGGCGTGCCAGCCGGCGGTAGGCTTTTTTGATCTCCTCGGCGCTGGCCGTGCGGCTTACGCCCAAGACTCCATAATAGTCGCGCTTGCTACTCATTACGTCTCTTCAAA
>JAHELX010000558.1 GCA_024643945.1 Anaerolineales bacterium | reverse complement strand
TGTGCCGATGGGGAGATTGGGGCGAACGCCTGTGTTGTTTCGTAAGATGAGAGCGTGGGGGTTGGGGCAGCCTCATCCGGGCTCGTTGGGACGGCGACCACCTCCCTGGACACGGCTGAGCCTGTGTTGGACGGGATGACGTTAGCGTACACGTGGCCCAGGTCATCGCGTAACACGGGTAAGCGGTCACCGCCGAGGCACCCGAAGCACTCCCAGTCCGGGTTGGGCCATTGTACCTGAAGACGCAGCACCGTCTCCTCCGGACTATGGGCGACGGAAAGCACTCGCAGTGTGATGCCGGCGTGGGTATCGCTGGCATCAGGCGGTGTGTAGGGCTGCGGGAAGAGTTCCGCCACCAGTTCGCCGGTTGCCGGGCGCAGGCTGAGGGGGACGCTCCAGTCCTCGGGAGCTGCGCCGGAGGGTACCAGCGGCAGGTGGGGGAGTTCCAGGCTGACGCGATACACTGCCTCGGGCAGGGGAGGAAACTCCAGCGTGCCGCCCCCCAGGCGCAAGGTCCATCCTTTGGAAGCCAGCGTGCGGCCATCCGGCAGGCGCAAGCGGGCGTGATAGTCTCCTTCTTGCCGCGCGCCGGCCGGCCAGAGTGGCTCTTCGGCGGGCAGCCCCTGGCTGCGAATGACAACCAGCGTGCGGTCCGGCTGGGCCAACGCCTGCTCCACGCGCAGTGTGATGCCTTCGCGGGTGATCTCCAGCGGGGTGGCCAACACGCGGGTCTCCTCCAGGTTCACAAAGCCGACGCCGGGCACGTAGCCCAGCCAGTGCTGGATTTGAGCCCACACGTGCTGGGGGCCGGCGATGCCCAGGCCGATCGCCAGGGCCAATAAAATGCCGAAAGCGACGGCTGCCCGGCGATGGCGCCGGAAGGGTCGGGCTGACCCGGCCACGAGACGGCGGCCCAATCGGCCTACCCTATCTTGCGTGACCAGGGAAGCCCCTTGTGTGAGGAGTTGCCGTTCCAGGCGGGCCACGAAGGCGGCATCCGGCGCCGGAGCCTGGAAGAGCGTTTCCAGTGCCTGTTCGACGGGAGACGATCGCTCCCAATCTTGTGGCTGATCACTCATCGCTTTCCTCCCACCTGGCTTTCAAACGGCGTAACAGCCGGTGGATTGCCATTTTCACGGCCGCCTGGCTGCGGCCGGTCACCTCCCCGATCTCAGCGTAGGTAAGACCGGCCGCGAAGCGCAGCCGCAGCAAGTCTTGTTTCTCCTCATCCAACTGGGCCACCAGGTCTGCCAGCCGCTCCAATGCCTCATGCTGCATTACCCGGGCCAGGGGATCATCGTTACGGGTGGGCCGGCCGACAGCCTCGTCCAACGATAGGTGGGGGTGTTGTTGGCGATGGTGATCGGCGGCCTTATGGCGGGCAACGGTAAAAAGCCAGGCGGCGAAAGTCCCCCGTTCGCGGTAACGATCCAACCCTTCCAACGCTTCGGTGAAAACCTGGGCGGTCAAATCTTCGGCCTCGGCCCCATTTCCTACCCGGCTGTAGAGGTAACGGTAGACAGGCGTCACGTAGCGCCGGTAGAGGCGGGCGAAGGCCGCCGGGTCTCGCCGGCTGGCTTTTGTCAATGAGGCATCGGATAGGTCTCTGTCCTCGGCCTCGCTCATCGCCTCGCGCTTTGGCAGCGACAGATCAAGCATCAAGCACCTCATGCTGACAGGGGATGGCGATATTCCTCAATAAGTATATCGCAAAAAGCGGCAAAAAGTAACAGGTCGGCCAATTTATTATACTATCCTCCAACAATAAAATATATCTTAGTTTATATCACTTCCATGTATCGAGATACATAGCCAACCTGGCGGGCTATGTGATATAGTAAAGATGGGAGGAGACAGGGTTTTCGTTATCGGCGATTGGAAGATGCCTGCTGGCGGGATATCCCGTCGGCATTTAAGGGAGGTTAATATCGTGGCTAAATCGCAAATTTCTCAAACTGACATATCTGACGGGCCTCTCAGCGCAGAGGAGCTTCGCAAGATCGACGCCTATTGGCGGGCGAGCCTATACCTGTGTGCGGGCATGATCTATCTCAAGGACAATCCGCTCCTGAAGGAGCCTCTCAAGTTTGAACACATCAAGAAACGTCTCCTGGGGCACTGGGGATCGGACCCCGGCCAAAGCCTCACATGGGTTCACCTGAACCGCATGATCAACAAAGAAGATCTCAACATGATCTACATCTCGGGCCCCGGCCACGGCTCCCCCGCCACCCTCTCCAACGCTTACCTGGAGGGAACCTATTCCGAGCTCTACCCGGAGAAAAGCGAAGACGAGGAGGGCATGTGCAAGTTTTTCAAAGAGTTCTCCTTTCCCGGTGGCCTCGGCAGCCACTGCACGCCCCAAGTTCCCGGCTCGATCCACGAAGGTGGTGAGCTAGGCTATAGCATCTCCCATGCGTTCGGAGCGGCTTATGATAATCCTGATCTGATCGTGGCGGTCGTGGTGGGAGACGGTGAGGCTGAGACCGGTCCTCTGGCCACCTCGTGGCATTCCAACAAGTTTCTCAACCCCGCTCGCGACGGGGCGGTCTTGCCCATCCTGCACCTGAACGGCTACAAAATCGCCAATCCAACCATTCTGGGCAGAATCAGCCACGAAGAGTTGGAGAGCCTGTTCCTCGGTTACGGATATAAGCCCTATTTCGTCGAAGGTTCCGATCCCGCGGCCATGCACCAGTTGATGGCCGGCACGCTGGAAAGCATCATAGCCGAAATCAAGGACATCCAGCATGAAGCGCGCACCAAGGGCGTTACCGAGTATCCCAAGTGGCCGATGATCGTGCTACGCACGCCCAAAGGCTGGACGTGTCCGGAGGAGGTGGACGGCCATAAGGTAGAGGGTTTCTGGAGGGCGCACCAGATACCCTTCGAGATTGATAATAATCCCGAGCATCTGAGGCTGCTGGAAACGTGGATGCGCAGCTACAAGCCGGAGGAACTATTCGATGAGCATGGCGGCCTGATCCCGGAGTTGAAGGCACTGGCGCCGGTTGGCGACCGCCGCATGAGCGCCAACCCGGTTGTCAATGGTGGGCTGCTGCGCAAGCCGTTGCGCATGCCCAACTTCCGCGACTACGCCGTCGAGGTGACCGAACCTGGCGCTACCACGGCCGAAAACACTCGCGTACTGGGCACCTTCCTGCGCGACGTGATGCGCAACAACATGACCAGTTTTCGACTCTTCGGTCCCGATGAAACCGATTCGAATCGCCTGAGCGCCGTCTTCGAAGCTACCAAGAAGGTCTGGATGGAGGAAATCAAGCCCGAAGATGCGGACGGCAGCAAACTCACGCGTGACGGGCGGGTGATGGAAATGCTCAGCGAGCACACCTTAGAAGGCTGGCTGGAGGGCTACTTGCTGACCGGGCGCCATGGCCTCTTCGCTTCGTATGAGGCCTTTGTCCACGTGATTGACTCCATGTTCAACCAGCACGCCAAGTGGCTTGAGAGGTGCCAGGATGTCCCCTGGCGGGTTCCCGTTTCATCGCTTAACCTGCTGATTACTTCCGTCGTGTGGCGCCAGGACTACAACGGCTTCAGCCACCAGGATCCCGGCTTCCTGGATATCGTGAGCAACAAGAGCGCCAAGGTGACTCGCATCTACCTGCCTCCTGACGCCAACTGCCTGCTCTCGGTGGCCGACCACTGTTTGCGCAGCACGAACTACGTCAACGTCATCGTTTCGGATAAGCAGTTTCACCTCCAGTACCTGACCATGGATGAAGCCATCGAGCACTGTACCAAGGGGATCGGCATCTGGGATTGGGCCAGCACCGACCAGGAGGGCGAACCTGACGTGGTCCTGGCCTGCGCCGGCGATGTTCCCACTATGGAAGCTCTGGCGGCGGCGGCTCTGCTGCGGGAAAACTTTCCCGACCTCAAAGTTCGCTTCGTCAATGTCCTCGACCTGTTCAAACTGGAGCCGCAGACCGAACACGGCCACGGCCTGACAGACCGGGATTTTGATAGCCTGTTCACCACCGACAAGCCGGTCATCTTCAACTTCCATGGCTACCCGTGGCTGATTCACAGGCTGGCATACCGCCGCACCAACCACAAGAACCTGCACGTGCGTGGCTACAAGGAACACGGCGATATCAACACGCCGCTCGACCTGGCGATGCGCAACCAGATCGATCGTTTCGATCTGGTGATCGACGTCATCGACCGGGTTCCCAAGCTCCAGGTCGCAGGCGCTCATGTCAAGGAGTGGATGAGGAACCAGATCATCGAAAACAGCAACTATGCCCGTGAGGAAGGTATTGATAAGCCTGAGATCAGCGACTGGAAGTGGCCGTTCCCGGTCAATAAAGATTGAGATTTGTTCTGAGATTTTGCCTCCGATTTGCCGCCGGGATTATACCCAAAACACGCGGGTATTATATACCCAACGCACGCGGGTAGTACAAGAACAACGGATGCGCAGGATGTAACGGATTC
>JAHELX010000557.1 GCA_024643945.1 Anaerolineales bacterium | reverse complement strand
ACCCAATGGTCCCGAGCGCCCAATGGTCCCCTGCACAGGGGAAAGCCCCCCCACGGGGCTGCACAGGGGAAAGCCCCCCACGGGGTTTTGAACTATAAACGGGTCAAATCTGTGCGAGGCTGAGCAATTACCTATAATCTATTTCAAAGGAGGAGAAAACCAGGTATTATGGCCGAAAGAATTACTCCCCGCAACCAGGACTATTCCCGCTGGTACACCGACGTGATTCAGCAGGCTCAGTTGGCCGATTACGCTCCCGTGCGGGGCTGCATGGTCATCCGCCCCTACGGCTACGCGCTGTGGGAGAACGTGCAAGAGGGCCTCGACCGCCGCTTTAAGGCGACGGGACACGAGAATGCTTACTTCCCCCTTTTGATCCCGATGAGCTTTATTCAGAAAGAAGCACAACACGTGGAGGGCTTCGCGCCCGAGCTGGCGGTCGTTACCCACGGTGGTGGCAAGGAACTGGAGGAACCGCTGGTAATACGTCCTACCTCGGAGACAGTCATCGGACACATGTACAGCCAATGGATCCAATCCTACCGTGACCTGCCGCTGCTTATTAACCAATGGGCCAACGTGGTGCGTTGGGAACTGCGCACACGCCTCTTCTTGCGAACGATGGAGTTCCTGTGGCAAGAGGGCCACACCGCGCATGCCACTTACGAAGAGGCGCAGGAAGAAACGCTGCGTATGCTCGACGTCTACGCCGACTTTGCCATCAATGATGCTGCCATCCCTGTCATCCCCGGCCGCAAGAGTGAGAGCGAGAAGTTCGCCGGGGCGGATACCTCGTACAGCATCGAAGCCATGATGGGCGACCGGCGCGCTTTGCAGTCCGGCACCTCGCATAACCTGGGTCAGAATTTCGCCAAAGCTTTCGATATCAAGTACCTGGACCGGAATAATGAACTCCAATACTGCTGGACGACCAGTTGGGGTTTGAGCACGCGCATGGTGGGCGCGATCGTTATGGTCCACGGTGACGACCAGGGGCTTATCTTGCCGCCGCGCCTGGCCCCGGTCCAGGTAGTGGCTGTGCCTATCTGGAAGTCGGATGAAGAGAAAAACACTGTCTTGGGGGCCGTCGAAAAAGTGAAGGCAGCCCTGGCAGAAAGTGTGCGGCTGAAGGTGGACGACCGGGACGAGTACTCCCCTGGCTGGAAATTCAACGAGTGGGAGCTACGAGGTGTGCCGCTGCGGATTGAAATTGGTCCCAAGGACGTGGCCCAGGATCAGGCAGTGCTCGCCCGGCGCGACCGGCCAGGACGGGCTGGCAAGTCGTCGGTGCCCATGGAGGGGCTGGCCAGCGCCGTCACCGACACGCTGACGCTCATCCAAAACGATATGTTGCAGCGTGCCACTGAGTTCCTTGAGGCCAACACCCGCGAACCGGCCGACTACGAGTCTTTCAAAGAGGCAGTGGCTCGGGGTTTCGCTCGTGCCTGGTGGTGCGGGGCGGCGGCGTGTGAGGACAAAATCAAAGAGGAGACAAAGGCCACAACGCGCTGTATCCCCTTCGATCAGCCGGGTGGCACCGGCCACTGTGTGGTGTGTGGCAACGAAGCCCAGGAGGTGGCCATCTTCGCCCGGGCATACTGATCGGTAGACGGGGGTCAGGCAAAGAATAAAGCTGGAAACCGCATTCGCGTGGTTGCGTGGCGCAGGATGGGGCAGACTATAGAGACGATGCCAAACATAAAGAAAACTTACACCAAAGTCAATATCCATAGCCAGAAAAGCGATTTCGCCTATTGGCAAACACAACCTTACCAGGTTCGCCTGGCAGCCTTAGAGCAAATCTGACAAGAATACCATCGGTGGCGATACGGTGCTGAACCAAGACTTCAAAGAGTTTATACAATCGTTAAACGATAACGACGTTCGCTACCTGGTTATTGGGGGCTACGCGGTCGCGTTACACGGGTATCTGCATAGCTCACCTACCCAATCTCCTTCACATCGTTATTGGCATGCTTGGCCTCCCTGTCGCTTGTGTGCTTTTGAGACTTCCTCTTTCGGATGTCCAGCACTTGCAAAAGCTGGCCGATGTTGATGTCGGTGGGAATGCCCTCCTTATGCCAATGGTAGCGGCAGCCGCAATAATCCAGCAAGACTCCCTGGGCGGGGATACCCAGATCCTTCGTGTCCCACCCACCAGAGGCATTGGTTAGCACACAAGAGACGCCGACGATCCCGACAGCGTCGCCCTCCACCGGCTTCACGGCCCTCGTCGAAAAAACCGACAACTCGTGAGGCATAAGTAGGACCTCGAATCCATGCTTCTCCCCCAACCGGGTCAATTGATGCACCCGGCAACTCGGCGTGCAGCCGGCGCAGCGGGCACCGAAGGGAGTGTCACGCGCCTGGCACCTGTCGTCCGGTTGGCCCTTCATGCAGGGCGGCACCAGGACGACCCTTCGCTCCGTATCCAGAAACGCTTCTCGGAAGGCCCGGTTCATGATCTCCGTTCCGATCATATTCAGGTGATACTCGACCCGGCGCCGGCCACAAAAGATCGCGTCCTCTCGCCAACGGTAGCTGGGGTGGGTTTCAGCCAGGAAGCGCTCGACATGCGGTGTGTAACGGCCAAGAACCGCCTGGCTGCGAACCTCGAACCAGGCAGCGAAGGAAGTGACGACTGCCAGACTTTCGGCCAGTTCTTGGGGTGGTTGGCCGGCCAGGAAATCTCGCCATATGCGCAGCCGCTTGACCTCCTGCTCAAAATCGCCCACGGCTGCCAGCCAATCCAACAAGCGGTCCAGATGGTCCAGCGCTGGTACGGAAGGCGCAGCCGAATGGCCCTTGTCAGGCAACAGAAAGAGGCTGCCCAGCACGCCGCGCAGGAAGTCAACCGCCGGCTTCAGGTAGCCTTCTTTCGTTCGCCAACGGACCAGCGAGGTCAACATTTTTTGGGACATCCTGGTCAGGCCCAGGGCATCGCCAGCGTAGACTCGCCACAGGACACCTAGGGTCAAGAGTTCAAAGACGTATTCGAGACGGGAGCGAGGTACCTCACGCTCGGTCTGGTGCCGGTAGGCCCGGAAGGCTCCCACCAGCGCCCCGGCGCGGCCTTCTGCTTCGGCTAACACTTCGTCGGTAAAGGCTGCTATGTCCCGGTAATATGTTTCCGACCGCCTCTGGCCGTCCCGCAGTGAGTAGGTAATCACATTCATTTCAAATCAGGAATCGGAGGCGGGCCATCACATCCCCCATCTCTTGCAGCTTGCGGGCATTGGCCTCGTCTCCTTGTGCGCGGCTCTCCTTCACGATTTCGCTCAACACACTGAAAAAGACGTCATCACACACACTGATGTACCGGCCGATGAGTTTTTGCAATTCCTCTTTATTTGAGGCTGACGCCAGCCGGCGTATGATGTCCCGGGCCTGATCTTCGGTCATTTCTCAATTTCCTCCCTTACCTGCACTCCTACAGCATATCCTCACGGGTCATGGTCAGCAGGCGTACCCCCTCTACCTGGCGAAAGGTAGCCCCCTGGCTGATGGTGCGCAAAGCTGCCTCCACATCAACCACCTGTGCTCCTGATATGACGCTGATCCCGTGGTCAAAGAGCACGGGTGAAAGGGGGGTACTCGGCCCCAGCATCATCACTGTGGCCTCGGAGTGCCAGTAAGGAGCTATTTGGTCAAAGGTGTGATTGATCAGGGTGCTGGCAGTGATGGCAATCAGATCTGCCTGAGGTAACAGATCGGGCGCCGCCTCGGGTGGGTATTCGCCCGGGCCAGGGGTTTGTTCTAAGACCCACAGCACCTCGGCTGCCTGGCGCAACTTGGGGATGAAGGGGAAATGGCCGATCATCGCCACCCTTTTTCCTTTACCCCGTTCCAGCAAAAACTCACGGGCGTTCAACTCGATACAGCGGCTTTCGTCGGGGACGATCAGCGAGTTGAGCGCCGCCATACCAATACTCACCTCCAGCGGTACACTGGAAGTCACCCAGCCCGCCAACTCGCGCGCGGTTTTGGTTTGCAGCCGCCCCACGTCGCGCACCTGGCTTTCACCATGGGGCATATCACATGCCAACAGCGTCCCTGCCAGCCCGCAGCCGCCCCCCGCATGAACCACAGCCGTCCAATGAGCGCAGGCGCGCACCTCGGTTACCGGCGCGTCGTTTTTCAGTGCGTTGAACAAATCGTCGAAAATGGACATCTATCAAACTCAGAAAAGGTATACGCCATATTTCTGGTTGGCAGCGATCTCGTCCACTGCCCACTCAGCCAGGTAGGCTTCGGCCTGCGACTGGGCCAGCGCCTCGGCCTCTTCTTTGCTGCTGGCCCGTACTGACAGCTCATATTCCCGCCCCTCATGCTCAAAGAAGGCCTGGGCGACGTATTCCCCGGCCACTGGGTTATCGTTGACGAAGATTTCGACCAACTTCATGTCTTTGGCTTCTCATATTCGGCTTCAACAGTGATTGAAATCCCGCCACGAACGTTGAACGC
>JAHELX010000556.1 GCA_024643945.1 Anaerolineales bacterium | reverse complement strand
AGATGGCCAGGGACCTGGGAGTTGACCTGGCACAGGTCAAAGGCAGCGGTGAAGGCGGCCGGATTATGAAGGAGGATGTAGAACGGGCAGCCGAAGCAGCCAAGCAGGCCCAGGCGATGCCCACCGCCCCGGCTGGTCCGGCCGAGGGAAAAATGATTCCGATCACGGGCGTACGAAAAGTGATCGCCGACAGGCTGCTGGCCAGCGCTCAGTCCACGGCGCCGGTAACATTGATGACTGAAGTTGATGCCACCGAACTCGTCAACATGCGGAACCAGCTTAACGGAGGCCTCAGTGAGAAACTCGGCTTTCGCATCTCGTATAACGCGATCCTGATGAAAATCACAGCGTCAGCCTTGCGCGAGTTTCCCTATATGAACGCGCGGCAGGAGGGTGATTACATCCATTTGCTGCCGGAGGTGAATGTTGGCCTGGCTACGGACACCGAGCGTGGTTTGCTGGTGCCCGTAATCCGAGATGCCGACCGGCTTACCATGATCGAGATTGAACGGGAGTTGAACGAGAAAATCGAGCGAGCAAGGGCCGGGCAGAGCCTGCCAGACGAACTAAGTGGCGGCACCTTCACCATAACGAATCTGGGGTCATATGGCGTTGATGGTTTTACACCGGTTATCAACCCGCCCGAAATAGCGATACTTGCGGTAGGGCGTATCGAGGAAAAGCCGGCGGCTGTTCAGGGCAAGGTAGGTTTGCGCCAGCGAATGACCCTCAGCCTTAAATTCGACCATCGCCTGGTTGACGGCGCGCCGGCCGGGCGCTTCTTGCAGAGAATTAGGGATCTGATCGAAAAGCCGTATTTAATGATGATAGGCAACCTCTGAAACACTCCCTTTCGGTTTTTACCCGGTGTTTCGCAATCCGGCCGCAATGCCATTGATGGTTACCACAATGACCTCGCGCAGCGCCTTAGCCTCAGCGCTCTCGGGATCTGGTAGGGCGCGCAAACGATGCAGCACCTTCACCTGGACATAGTTGAGCGGGTCGATGTATGGGTTGCGAAGGAGAATCGAGCGCTGCAAGGTGGGATCGCAATCCAACAGCTCCTGGTGACCGGTGATAGACAGGACGGCGGCGCGAGTGCGGTCGTATTCGGCACGGATGGTCGCCATGATGCGCCTGGCAAGCGCACGATCAGGGACAAGGTTGGTGTAGAGGGTGGCGATGTCCCTATCGGCTTTCAACAGGGACATCGCCGCATTGTCCAGCACGGCGCGAAAGAAAGGCCACTCGGCATACATCTCTTGCAACAGTGCCAGGGGAGTCCCTGCCTCCAGCCCACTCCCCAGTCCATACCAGCCGGGCAGGTTGAAGCGGCTCTGCATCCATGAGAAAACCCAGGGAATGGCGCGTACTGCCGTCAGGTCCAGTGTGCCCGCTTGGCGGGCCACTGGCCGAGAACCGATGTGCAGGCGCGCTATTTCGTCTATCGGCGTCGCAGTCTGCCAGAAATTCATAAAGCCTGGGGTTTCGTAGACTAGCGCACGATAGGCATGCCAGGCCGCGTCAGCCAGGACCGGCATTGCGGAGCGCCAGGCGGGAAGGACATGGTTCTTTTCCGTCTCGGCAGCCGGCGAAGAGGCCAACAGTACAGCGTTGACGATTTGCTCCAGGTGGCGACGGGCCAGATGCGGATTGGAATAACGAGCGGCAATGACCTCGCCTTGTTCGGTGACACGGAACCGGCCACCCACAGTGCCCGGCGGTTGAGCGCGTATGGCCCGGTTAGCCGGGCCACCCCCGCGTGCCACTGTCCCGCCCCGTCCGTGAAATAGCGTGAGCTTGATCCGGTGTTCGCGGCATACCTGGGCGATGTTTTCCTGGGCCTGGTACAGGGCCCAGTCGGCGGCCAGGTAGCCGCCGTCTTTGTTGCTATCTGAATAGCCGATCATGACCATCTGCTCGTTGCCAGTGGTAGCCAGGTGCTGCCGGTAGACTTCCAGGTTGAAGAGATCAGCCAGGACGCGGGGAGCCGCTTCCAGGTCGGCGAGCGTTTCGAAAAGTGGCACGATCTGCATTCCGTCGGCAGAGCCGGCCCAGCGTGCCATCAGTAACACAGTAAGTACGTCGGCGGTCTCGTGAGCCATAGAGATGATGAAGGGTCCGAGCAGGTCATGCCCGTATAATGAATGCGCCCGGCCGATCAACACAAAGAGCGACCACGTAGCCGCCGCCTGGGGCGTTACCCCCGCGTGGAGAGCCAGTGCAGGCGGGGGTTGTGCGAGCAGTTCAAGCAGCAAAGCCCGGCGGGTTACTCCACTCGCTCCCTCGAATGCAGGGTGGATGTCCAGGGCGCGGAGAATCTCCCCCAGGGTAGCGGCCAGCCGGGCGGAGTGTTCCCGGATGTCCAGGCGGGCACAATACAGGCGGAAGATCTCGAGCTGGCGCTGTAGAGTAAGCAGCGGGCCAGTAGCAATAACCCGGGGAACAGTTGTTGCTATCATTTCCAGCGGAGCTGCGAAGTCCTCGAGCTTGACGTGGGCCTTATAGGGAGCAGCCGAGAGCAAGCGTGCCGTCACATCCTCTTTAGACTCCTCGGTCAGGTCAGCCGCCAACTGGGCCAGGATCAGGCGGTAGGGTTCAGGGGGGTAGCGTCTTTCCAGATAGGTTACGTGCGGCGAAAGCGAGTGGCGTCGTTGCAGCCAGCTCTGAAGCGACGCCGGGAGCGGAACCTGGCGTCCATTCAAGCTGAATCGGCGGGACAGTTGTCGTAATGCACGTTGATGGCGCTCGACCGCCAGCCCGCGGTGTAGCCGCAACGTCTCGGCCGTAACTTCTGTCGTGACATTCGGGTTACCGTCACGGTCTCCACCGGTCCAGGAACCAAGGCTTAACCAGGCATGATCGCTGCGTAAGTCGGGATAATATTTAGCGAATGCGGCATCCAGATCCCTGTAGATGCCCGGCACCACTTCCCAGAATACCTCGTCAATGAAAAAGAGGCCGGTGCGCACTTCGTCGGTTACGGTTGGTCGAACGGTGCGGGCACGATCAGTAAGCCAGATAGAGGCGATCTCGGTTCGCAAGGCAGCCCGGGCTTCATCCTGTTCACGCGGCAGGTGGTCACGGATGCTCAAGTCCCATATCACCTCGGCAATCCGTTGCAGCTTTGAGAGGATAGAGCGTCGCTTCGCCTCGGTGGGATGGGCCGTGAGGACCAGTTCGATTTGCAGCTCGTGTAAAAGGACCGCCATCTGTTCGGCAGTGACACCACTCTCTTTGAGTGTAGCCACTGCCTGGGCGATGGACCCTTCGATGGGTTCAGGGTATTGTTCCCTTTCGCGCTGGCGCAGCGTCGAAACTCGATACCCATCCTCCGCCAGATTCACCAGGTCAAAATAAAGCGTAAATGCCGCTGCCACGCCGCACGCCGCGTCTGCGTCCAGGGACGCCACTTCAGATTGGAGGCGCACGCCTGCGGACTCGTCACCTGCACGTCTTTCTTTCGCAAATTGCCGGATACGTTCTTCAGCCTCAAACAGGGCGGGCGATTCTAACTCCGAGATGACTTGTCCGAGGGTGTCGCCCAACAGGTGGATAGTAGCAGAAAGGTCCATTTTAACTTGACATAACAGAAATTTCACACATTAAAGATGGCCAACGTTGCGTGGTTATGGGACCAGGTTATTTTGCACAGCCAGTGCCACCGCCTCCGTACGGCTATCAACCCCCAGCTTGGAGAGAATGCTGCTGACGTGGAACTTAACAGTGGAGCGACTGACCACCAGCCGCTCCGCGATCTGGGGATTGCTCAGTCCCTCAACCATCAAGGCCAGCACCTCTCGTTCGCGGGGGGTCAGGTCGTGTCCTGGCGAAGGTGGATGACTGGCAGCCTGGACCAGCGCCCGAGCTGCCTCGGGAGCCAGGGTGGGCCGCCCTGCGTGGGCTGCCCGGATGGCGTCAGCCAGTTCGTCGGCTGAGACGTTCTTGAGCAGGTAGCTGATGGCTCCCGCCTGAAGTGCGCCTTGTACCAATTCATCTTCTTTAAAGCTAGTCAGGGCAATGACCTGGACCTGTGGGCAGCGCTCACGGATAGCGCGGGTGGCGGCCGCCCCATCCATGCCGGGCATCACCAGGTCCATCAATACTACGTCGGGTTGCACTTGCTCGCACAGACGCACCGCCTCCTCGCCGCCCCCCGCCTCGCCGACCAGTTCCAGGTCGTCGAAGGCCAACAAAAAGGCGCCTAGACCGCTACGCACTACGGCGTGGTCATCCACGAGCACGACGCGAATAGGATTTGATTGGGTCATCTTATATTCAGCCTCTCCTGGGGCGATAAACGTGAGTGCTCTGGCCGAAGAAGACCTCGGCAGCTTCCATCACGGTTTCTGATAGAGTCGGATGGGGATGAATGCTCAATTCGATGTCGGAGACCAGCGCTGCCATCTCGACGGCGAGCACGCCTTCGGCTATCAACTCACCGGCGCCAGGTCCCACGATGCCAA
>JAHELX010000555.1 GCA_024643945.1 Anaerolineales bacterium | reverse complement strand
ATTGCCCGATTCCGGCCCGGCTGTAATAAACCAGTCGTGCGTCAATACCGATGCGCATGCTCGACCACACCTTTTCAGCGAGGGAATGTAGCAGCACAGGTATATAGGCTCTCCTGCGATAGTGCAATCGCTCCACAACAATAACCCCCCATCCATTGATACATCCTTGGATCTGGGGGGCAACGCTGACCCATGGGTAGCACCATAATACCACTGTTAATAGCAGGCGTCAAACGCACCCCTGGGTGATAGGTAATTTGACTAAAGTCTGTAACCATGCTATAGTCTGGTGTTGCCAGCCGTGGCTAACGTTGGCCTGTTCTTAAACCAGAAGAGGGATGCCGTTGAGTGCGACATCCCTCTCGCATAGGCGTCGCCGCTGACTGGCTCAGCCTGCGACGGAGGTAAATAAGGAGAAGAAGCGATTAGCAGTAAAGACCAACGTGTCAATGAGGAAATCCGAGCGCCAGAAGTTCGACTGATTGACGAAGAAGGCGCCCAGATCGGTGTAATCTCCATCACCGAAGCGCTTCAAATTGCCCGCACGCGGGGGACTGATCTGGTAGAGGTAGCTCCCAATGCCGCGCCACCTGTTTGCCGTTTGATGGACTACGGCAAATTCCTCTACGAACGGTCTAAAAGGGAGAGGGAAGCTCGCAAGGCCCAAAAGCAGACAGAAGTCAAGGAACTTCGGTTGCGCCCCAAAACTGGCGAGCACGACATCGCGTATAAGATACGCGACGCACGTCGGTTCCTTCAAAAGGGGGCTAAAGTCAAAATTCGCATTCGTTTTAGGGGGCGAGAGATCACTCACCCCGAAGTTGCCAGAGATCTGCTCGATCGCATCGCCCAAGACCTAAGCGATGTGGCCGTGATTGAGCAGGCAGGTGAAATGGAAGGCCGCACGATGCTGATGATTCTGGGGCCGACCAAAGGGTAAGCTTCAATCTGACCAGCTAGTGCCCCATCAAAGTGATTTTGATAAGTCAGATTCGGCCTCATGGGCGTAATCTATATCATATCATGATCCCTGTGATGGGGTACTAGCGACACCTATCCCAGAAATTATCCTCAGCCATATCCAATTACGTTTATTTTGGGTAAGGTCTTGATGTCAGGAGCGTGAGAGAGTTATGCCAAAAATTAAGACCCACAAAGCAACTGCCAAACGGTTTCGTTACACCGGCAGCGGCAAGTTGTTACGGACCAAGATCGGCAAGAGCCACCTGCGCCGCAAAAAGTCGCGCCGGGTAAAAGTACTATTCGACCAAATGATCCCGGTCGAGAATCGCGGTAGCAAAAAGCGCGTTAAGCGTCTGGCGCCTTATCTCGATAGAAAGTGATTGGCGAGTAATCAGTCGTGAGTGATGAATCTCTGATCCCTCATTACTTATTGATCTGTTATCCGTTATGGAAGGTGACGACTCGTGGCTAGAGTGAAGGGGGGTCCTCGGACCCAAAGACGACACAAAAAAATCATTGCCCAAACCCAGGGCCAGCGGGGGACCAAACATCGCCTCTTCAGGCGCGCCAATGAAGCGATGATGAAGTCGTTGTGGTACGCTTATCGTGACCGGCGTAATCGCAAGCGCGACTTCCGTCGCTTGTGGATCACCCGCATCAATGCGGCTGTCAGGCAGAATGGCCTGAACTACAGCCAATTTATGCATGGATTAAAAGAGGCCGGTATTGAGCTAGATCGCAAAGTTCTGGCTGATATGGCCGTTCATGACGCCGAAGGCTTTGCCAGGCTGGTCGAGACCGTCCGTTCGGCGGCAGGGGCATAATAAGAAAAACCAGCAAACACATCTGCAAATCGGCGAGGCTCTGCCTCGCCGATTTGCAGATGTGTTGATTCATCCCCTTTTATGGGAACAACACTACTTTGCCGCTGTTGCCCGAGGCCATTGTTTCCAAAGCCTCGTCAAATTTATCCAGTGGGAAACGGTGGGTGACCACTGGTCTCAAATCAACGCTGCCCGAATTCAGTAAACCGCGCATTTGGTACCAGGTCTCCCACAGGCGTCGCCCGGTGATACCGTGGACGGTGACGCCTTTAAAGATCACCTCGTTCGCCAAGTCGAATTCAAAGGGGGATGAAGGAATCCCAAGCAAAACGGCCACTCCTCCATCCTTGAGCAACCGGAAGCCATCGCGGATAGCCGAGGGTGCCCCAGACATCTCCAGCAATACGTCTACTCCTTCGCTTTCAGTTGCCTGGCGGATAGCGCTGACTACATCCTCTTTGGCTGCATTCAGCGTGACGTCAGCTCCCATTGTACGGGCCAGTCCCAACCGGTAGGGGTTGATATCGGTGGCGTATATCGAGCGGGCCCCTAATGCCTTAACGACGGCAATCATCATCAAACTCACCGGGCCACAACCGGTTACCAGCACTTTACGCGCACTCAGGTTGGTGGCAAAGGCAGTGTGCACCGAATTGCCAAAGTTCTCCTGCAAAACAGCTAGCTCTACCGGCATATTGGGAGGATTGACCCACGCATTCTCTTCCGGCAACGCCACATATTCGGCAAACGCGCCGTCTCGATCCACCCCGATGATCTGGGTATTGGGGCAGATGTGTCCACGTCCCGTACGACAGTAAACGCAAGTGCCGCACACAATGTGACTCTCGGCAGAGATATAGTCGCCGACCTTCACCTGGGTGACCTCTTTCCCGGCTTCTACCACCTCGCCACATAGCTCGTGTCCCACAATCAACGGTGGCCGAATACGACTCTGCGCCCACGGGTCCCAGCGGTAAATGTGCAAATCGGTGCCACAAATTGAGGTCGCTTTGACTTTCACCAGAACATCACGGGGGCCAATGGCCGGGATGTCAACCATTGCCATTTCCAATCCTGGCCCGGCGTGGGTCTTGATGATCGCTTTCATTTTCTCCGCCATTTGGCTGTCTCCCTTGACTGAATAGAAAGTGAGCTTCGTTGCTCTTGTGGATGCGTCACTCCTCCTCCTCAGACAGTTCTCCCTCAGCCTGGATAGTCCTAGAAGAGGGAGGATCTTCCTCGTCTTTCTCGTCCGCTTTCTCCTCGGCCATCTGCAGTAATTTCTGCTGAACCAGGTGATTGACCGTTCCCTGCGGATAGTTGCCTTCTTCGTCAGCTTCGCCGGCTGGCACGCCGGTCAGCAACTCAATGCCCTGGTCAATAGTTTCGACAACGTAGATGTGTAATTTGCCCTCTCGTACTGCCTGCACCACGTCACGGCGCAGAACCAGGTGGCGCACGTTGTCGGCAGGGATCAGGACGCCTTGAGTGCCGGACAGTCCACGCGCGCGGCATACATCGAAAAAGCCCTCAATTTTGAAGGTGGCCCCACCAATAGCCTGGACGCGCCCTTGTTGATCCACCGACCCGGTAACGGCCAGATCTTGCCGAATTGGCAACCCGCTCAAGCTCGACAGCAATGCGTACAACTCGGTGGAGCTGGCGCTGTCGCCTTCGATGCGGTCGTAGTTTTGCTCAAAGGTGAGGCTGGCCGACAGGTTCAGAGATTTCTTCTGCGCATATTTGCCCCCCAGATAGCCCTGTAAAATGAGCACACCTTTGTTGTGAATGTTGCCTGCCAGGTTAGCTTCGCGGTCAATGGCGATGACACCTCCCCTCCCCATATAGGTTTGGGCGGAAATACGAGATGGGATGCCAAACTCGTAATCGGCCATGCTCAGTACGGTCAGTCCATTGACCTGTCCCACTACCTTTCCTTCGGTTTGGACACGAATGGTGCCCTCCAGGATGCGCTCCCGTAGTTGCTCTTCCATGTGATTGGCGCGGTATTGCCGTTCCTCAAGTGCCTGGTCTACATCGGCGCCAGTAACAACCTGATGGCCGTTCTGGCTTGCCCAGTGACTGGCCTCCTGGATCACCTCCACCACGTCCACGAAGCGGGCGGCCAGTTTTTCCTTGTTTTCCACGATCCGCACACCGAATTCGATGACCCGGACCACGGCCGTCCGGTCGAAAGGTAACAATCCGTCGGCCCGAACCCGTGAGGCGATGAACTCGGCGTAGCTGTGCATTGCTTCAGATGAACGATCCATCGTGTAGCCAAAGTCGGCCCGCACTTTAAACAGCTTGCGAAAATCCTCATCACGGTCATAGAGCATGTAATAGGTGCCGACATCTCCGATTAGGATGACTTTGGCCTGGATAGGGATGGGTTCCGGCTCCAGGGCAGTGGTCACGACAGCCGGCAAGGTCTCCTCCATCATCTCCGTTCTGATTTCTTGATTCTTAATGGTTCGTTTGAGAGCATCCCAGGCAAGAGGATAAGTTAGCAAATCCCGGGCGTTCACTACCAGATAGCCGCCGTTGGCCTGATGTAAGCAACCGGCTCGGATGTGGGTGAAGTTGGTGGTCAACACGCCAAAGCGCACCTCTTGCTCGATGCGCCCCACCAGATTGCGATAGGTGGGGTTGGTTTCGTAGACGACCGGCGCGCCCTCGG
>JAHELX010000058.1 GCA_024643945.1 Anaerolineales bacterium | reverse complement strand
ACTCGTAGCCGTGCTCCTCCACAGGCAATCCCCACTCCATGCCGCCGGCCGCCAGCCACCAGCCCATCTCCGGCGGCCCCCAGGGGCTGGGCTTGAGCACCGGGTTCTGGTAGAACTCGTTGTTGCCAGTGGGTTTGAAGATAGCCTGGTAGATGCGGCCGCCCAATTCGGGCAGGATGCTCAGCTTGAGGTAGTCGTTCTCCAGCACGATGAGAGTGAAGGTGCGGTTCTCGACGCGATTGGGATCGTACCGGCCGCGGTCAAGGCGATAGTAAGGCATGTTATAGGTAGCGTTGAACTCCCGCACCAGGGCCGGCTCGACCACGTGGGTCGGGATGGTGATGGTCGTGGTGGTGACGGTAGTGCGGCCGGGAGGCACGGCGGCGGCGGCGGGGCCCGGTGCGGTCACCGACGACCGCATCCCGAAGAGGACGAAGAGGGCGACTGCAACGAGAACGACCACAGCAGCACGGAGGAGATCAAAGAGGACAGGAAAGCGACTGAACAAGAACCTCAAACCAGCCCTTATGGGACTTGGCCGTAGCGGCGACAAGCGGACAGGCGAGAAGCGCAAGGGTGAGTTTTGCGTGCTCATCGGATCGTTCCCTGGATAGTTAAGGCCAAAGGATAAAAGATACCCTATTGCCCACCCATCTTATCATTTTCAAAAGAATATGTCAACAACAAGGATCCTTAGCCATTGTTTTTCTTAGACGCCGCCTTGAGAGCAGACGTGACTCTGATCACCGACGGTATATCTGCGCCTGAAAAGCCGTATGATCGTACGTGGAGTCCCCACCTACCTTCATGACAAAGAACAGAAAGTCTCCTCGGGCAATATCCACTTCGAATTCGTCGGTAAACCCCTGACTATCATTCCAGCCAAGCTGCCAGCTTTTCAACTCTGTGGTGTTACGATAGACAAGAATCACCACACCATCACCTCCCCCGGTGTCTATCTTGCGTGCTGATACCCGAACCCAAACGCGCTTATTCACTTCACTTGTCCATCGCCAGGCGATGTCGCCCGTCAGTCCTGGGTGCGCAGAATCCTTACATATTCGTACTGAGTCTTCCGAGCTATCGGCACGCCAGCAGGTTCCATCGAACCGCATCCTGGTCCAGTCAAAGCTATTTCTGCCACGGGACCACTGGTACTCCCAATTCGACAGCCCTTGTGAGCCTGAGAACTCGTCCCTGGTGTCCGCGATAAGCTTCGACCCTGGCTTTGGTTTTGCTGTCGGTAGCGCAGTTGGCGTCGCCGTAGGTGTCCCGATGGATGTGGGAGTGCTGGTGGGTATCGCTGTGTCTGTGAGTTTGGGGGTAGGTGTATCGGTAGGCGTCGGAGTAGCCATAGGCGTGTCAGAGAGGGTGCCGGTGAGCAACGGAGCAGGCGTGATGGTCAGCGCGGCTGTCGCCGGTGGCGCTTGAGATGGCGTCAAGGGGGGTGCCATCGTCGCTGTTGTGGTCAGGACAGCGGCAAGCGGAGAGGTAGATGTTTCCGCCAGAGCAGTTATTACTTCAGTCGTTAGCGCTTGATGTACGATTCTTTCCACACCTTCATCTTTTTTTTCACGCAGCAGCCAGAACACTACACCAGCCAACAAAATTACCAGGATAATGCTGATAGCCAGGACAATACCAAGGCCTGCCATGTAGGTCGTCCGGCGTTTGTCGGCGGAAGGCTTGGCAGGCACCGAAGAAGGGACAGGAGTCGGAGCGGTAGCAGGCATTGGAGGCGTAGGCAGCCGGGCTACAACCTGGTCTGGCAGTGACGCGCCGGGCAGCGGGGCTGATCGCGGCGAAACCTGCCGTGGTATGGCGATCGCCACAGCCGCCGGAATGGGCGGCAGTGGATGCTCGGCCAATTCCGCCTGGACGCGCTCAGGGACAGAGGGACGGGAGGTCGAGGCTAACGATGATCGGGCATTGACAAGAGTACTCTGCAACGCCTGATCCAGGGCGTCAGCCAGGGCGGCTCCACTCGGATAACGGACTTCAGGTTCTTTAGCCAGTGCCTTGAGAATCACAGCTTCCAGTTTCGGGTTTATCTCGGGTCGCAATTTTCGCGGTGGTGGAGGAGGCTCAGTCATATGTAGCCTGCCAACGTCGAGCGGCTCATCAGCATCGAAAGGGAGTTCCCCGGTGAACATCTCGTACAGAATGACCCCAACGGAATATAGATCGCTTTGGGGTACAGCACCAGCGGATGAAATCGCCTGCTCTGGGGCGATATAGTGAGGAGAACCAAAAATTTCACCCTGTGTCCCGACTTCGGTGAGGAGAGCCAGCCCAAAGTCGGTCAGAATTGCATTGCCTTCCTTATCCAGCATAATGTTGGAGGGTTTGACGTCGCGGTGTACGACCCCTTTACTATGCGCATAGTCTAATGCCAGACAAACCTCCCGTGCAATTCGGCTGGCGTCTTCCGGCGGAATCAGCTCCCCATCCTCTCGGTAAGTCGTCAACACCGTGTCCAGGTCGGCGCCCTCAATGTACTGCATTGCTATGTAGAGCAAGCCATTGGCCTCACCGTAACGGTACAGTCGCACAATATGCGGGTGCTCTAACTGAGCGATCGCCTGGGCTTCGCGTTCGAAGCGCTTCACATAGTCTGAATCGGCGCGAAATCGGGCGTCAATCACCTTGATCGCTGCCCAACGCTTGAGGCGCACATCCAGCCCGCGATAGACTCGGGCCATGCCGCCCTGTCCCAGCAAAGCATCCAGGCGATATTCGTCCAGTTGTTTTCCGAGCAGATCATCGGTCGCCATTTCCGAGATCTGCAACGAGGAAGGTGTTGCTGAAGGTCTAACGGAGACGGATCGACCGGCCTTCATAGCTCTTTCCAGAGCGTCGATCAAGTCGCGACCAGTTTGGTAGCGCTCACTGGGATACTTGCTCAACGCTTTTAGTAAAACGGCCTCGATCCCTGCGGTAAGGTTGGGATTAATCTCCCGCGGAGGCGGTGGCGGGAGTGTGAGATGCTGGAGAGCAACGGCGGTAGGGGAGGGGTCATCAAACGGCACCTTGCCAGTGAGCATTTCATACAGGATCACGCCCAACGAGTACAGATCGGATTGGGGGACCGCATCGGCGGAACGATGGGCTTGTTCTGGAGCAATATAGTGTGAACTACCAAACACTTCGCCAAGCGAGCCCTGTTCTACATCCATTGCCAGGCCAAAATCGGTCAAGACAATCCGACCGTCACCTGCTACTATCACATTAGCTGGTTTCACATCTCGATGAATAACACCCTGTTGGTGAGCGTAGTCCAGGGCATTTGCCACAGCACGCCCGATCCGCAGAACCTCGGTATGGGGCATAAGTTCGCCCCTATCCACGTGCTGAGACATCAGCTCGCCTAAGTCTGGCCCACCAATGTATTCCATAACAAAGTAGTAAAGGTCTCCTTCGTGATCGGCAAAATAAACCTGGATGATATTCTCATGCCGCCACGTGGCTACAGTTTTTGCTTCGCGCACAAATCGTTTTGCGTAGGCAG
Source organism: Anaerolineales bacterium (assembly GCA_024643945.1). The sequence goes on along the minus strand of JAHELX010000058.1, from coordinate 13,499 downwards.
GTTGGCCTCGGTAACGGACATCAATAATTTTAATCGCCACCGGCCGTTCCAATTTTACGTCTTGTCCATAATAAACTTCAGCCATACCCCCCCGCCCGATGGCACGTTCAATTCGAAAATTTGCAAGTTGACGCCCAATTAAAGGATTGTCAGTCATCATTTCTCTCCAGCTTTGCAAACCGGGTTTCGCGGCTGGCCAGGGTAATACGTTGCAGGTCACGAATAAAGTTGTTCAGGCCATGCGCGTAGGCATTGAGGTAATCCTGGACGATGCGGGTGGCTAATTCTTTGTGTCCAACTGCTTCCAACATGTAAATGTGAGGCCGGAAATCGCGCAGGCTAATCCGCATCACGCCATCAGCATCGGTGATGACACCCCAGGCCAGAGTCTTTTTATCATTGTCGTCTTTGGCAGTGATAAACCGGGTGAGGGTGCTGGCCTGGGCGACGGCTCCCACATTGGAGAATACCTCCCGCCCTTTGATGACATCATTCAGGACATCGAAGCGTCCAGGGATCTGATCCAGGAGTCGTTGGAGAGGGGTCGGCATGTGCGCCAGCAGCTTAATGGTGCCGACACTGGCACTTTCCCCTGTAAAGGCAATTCCCTTGGCTTTACTCATGACAGCCCCGAAGCCGGCTAATGTCGACAGGTAAACACGTTGGAGTTGGTCAAACCTGGCGTAAAGGGCGGTCCGATCTCCGCTTGCATTCTTGTAGGCATCTAACGCTTCTGTGACGCGTTGATGTAAGCGGAGCAAATCCCAATCATTGAGTGGTACTTCAAAGGTCATTGGGTAAAGGCGATTGCGTGGGGTACGCTGACTGGCATCCACAGGGATGACAATGACCGGATTGACCTGGGTGGAAACCTCTATCGCTTTCAGCGCCGCCTGGGCTGCCTGCTGGCTCATATTATCGTGGGTCAGGTCTTGCAAGGCCGCAATTAAGCCAGGATCAGGTTCATAAGTAGCGGCATGGATGGCGCGGTAGAGGACCAGGACATCATTCACTGTCAATTGGAGCAGGTCATTGCGTTGTTTGAAGCGTTTGCGCAGCGCCAGAATGGCCTTAAGATTGACGGCATCGGTTTCTGCACCGGCCTCAGTTGTAACTATTGGGGCATGCCGGATGGAGTCCAGCTCACGGGCCTGAAATTGGAAGGAAAGCGCATAAGGCCATGTTTGACCGGCCTGAGCAGGGGGTAATGTATTCAGGTAGACCGCCCAGGATAAAGCCTCATTCGTCATAATTTCGGCGAAGGAGGCTCCCCAAGCCCCGTCGAAAAAGATATGGGACTGGTCAAAAACGAAGGTTTCACCCGTGTCGAATATAGTCAGAGCATGGTCGCCGATGCCACGTTCGGCCTGGCGCAGTGCAGACAGGGGAAGGGAGGTTGGGCGCTGATCACAATTCAGCAGAATCGGAGCTAAGCGCAGCATATCTAGCTCTTTGAGCACAGTCTGGCTCATTTTGTCACGCAACTTAGATAACGCTGATCGTTTGACCCTAACCAAGTCGCTCAAGTGAGCGGGGGGGGTGTCAGATGGATATTTCATCAGGGCCGTAACCTGAGTCCGTACCGTTTCTACCTCCGCCGGTTGATCCGTGCCGGGTGAGCAGACCGGTATCAGGTAGTAACATCCTTGATGAATGAGACCAACGTGCGCTCGTTGGAGAGGAGTCGCCCTACGCGTTTCGCCGTAGGGACCGGGTTCGAGATAAGCCAGAATAGACATTTGCCGCTGATAGGCCGGCAAGTCACGTTCCTCGGCAACACGGACTTGCTTCATCCACTCACGGCGCAGGTCATGGCGCAACTTACGCGTCGCATCTTCTAAGAAATGGTCAAACTTGATCCGGCGATATTGGGGATAAGAGTCGTCGGCTGCGGTATCCGAGCCTCGACCGTAAGGATGCTGCTTTTCCCAGTCACGATAGAGTTGTGCATAGCGGTCAGCGTCTGGCTCGTTGCGGGTCACCTCACGCAAGAGAAAGGTGTAAACACGCTCGTGCCACTCATTTTCCAGCAGGTGATCATACTGATGCAGGCAATGGATAGCCGCCATCACCCAGGCCGTGACGCGATCAACCGCACTTAAATGAAGCTGGTGCTGATTAAGGATAGTGTCAAACCCATAGGTTTCATTAGCGTGGCGGGCGGTGTCCTCTCGTAATGCATAATCTACATAGAACTGCCATACACCTTCCGGGAAAGAGTCATCTGGATCTTTACCGGCCAACTTAAGGATATTCTGGTAGCCCCAGATGACAGCCGCTGGTCCCGCAAAGAAGGCGCTATACACCGCTTTATCAAGCGTCTGCTCGACGCCCTTAAATAGCAAGTTGATATCTCGCTTGGTTGTCTCAAGAGATAGTCTGCGCCCGGGCAGGCGTGCCAACCCGCTTAGAATCATGCCTGGCACATTGCCCGCAGGAATCACCCGCGCCACTTGATTGACCACGGCATCAATCTCAGGCAAGGTTAGCCGTGATAATTCACGTATGCTTTGCGACTGTGCAATACTTCTCAGGGTATCAGCGGTCTTGATTGAGACCTCTGTATAGCGCTTACGCATATCCATGGAACGATCAAGATCTGGGTCTGGATCAATTAGAAGATAGAACCAACACTTGGCAAAAAAGACGAACTGTTGCAAAACAGGGTATCGTGAGCCAAGAAACAATGACCCAATTGCAACAGTTCCGGATGGCAAACCACCCATTTATTCAAGTCTTAATCAGGCAACGGGCTACCTGCTCATTTAATTAGTGTTGTCCAAACTCCAGTAGGAAGGAAAGACAAAACATAAGACCAGGTCCACCTAACCGTCCCTATTCATTAAGGGATTGAAATTTCCACTTACAATTTAGCAGAGGTTTCCCCGGCCGACAATAAGCCTTTGGTCCCATAAATCCTGCTATCTCTCCTTTGACTGTGCCGGCCAGCCCACGCACGAAGTATCCCTGGAACATGTCGACACAAATAAACGGGTGATCCCGGTCTGACCTCTTTTCCTCCAATTGAAACGGACCTGGTAAGAGGCCTATGCCCCGGGCAGGTGCTTGGAGAAGATCAGGAGGTCATCTCCAGACGCGTAGAAATCGTGGATGACTGCCTCAGGGGGATAACCACAGGCTTCGTAGAAGCAGCGCGTCGGAGCGTAAGCCGGAGTGCCAGAGGTTTCTATCAGCAGTAGACGGCCCCCCAGGGCCTCCACCTCGGCTTCTACGCGGCTCAGCAGGGCACGGCCAATGCCACGTCCCTGAGCTGTGGGGTCCACCGCGACCCAGTACAGGTCGAAGGTGCCCTGAGTCAAAGGATGGGGACCGAAACAAGCATAGCCAAGTACCTGGTCCCCATCGCGATACACCAGAAAGGCATATCCGCTGGCCTCTCCTTTATCTCGGTATGCGTTCCACAGCTCTTCGACGCAGCTTACCTCCGTCGGGTTGAAGACGCTGATTGCGGCCGTCAATTGCAAAATGGACGGCCCATCGGTATCTAAAGCTATCTCGATCATATGTATTTAGTTGCTCCAAGGCAAGTTCTAGAATATGCACCACCATGGCCTCGTAACTATACCCGGTTGCCTGGGCTATGCGGTAGAACCCCGCATCGGGCGAGAGGTCTGGGTTACAGTTCACCTCTACCACATAGGGTATCCCCTCGGCACTAACGCGCATGTCCACGCGGGCGTATCCCTGGCAACCGATGGCTGCCCACGCCTGGCGAGCTGTGACCACGATGCGAGTGCCCAGGTCAGGCTCCACTGGCGCCGGGCAAAGGGTTGGAGTGCAGTGGTACTCAAACGAATTGGCGTCCCATTTGGCAGCAAAAGACACGATACGGGTATAAGGGTCTGTAAAAGCACTGAAATCCACTTCAGCCAGGGGTAAGACCTCAGGAGGATCGCCCCATAGCGCAACGTTAAACTCCCGGCCGACCACAAAGACTTCTGCCATAGCCGCCTGGCGATAACAGTCTATCACGTAGGCTACCCGGTCGCGCAGCGCGCGAGCGGTGAAGACTACTGCATCCGGGCCAACTCCCAGGCTACTATCCTCTGCGACGGGCTTGACGATGAGAGGAAAAGGCAACAACTCCCCCACATCTCGGTTCACTTCATCTGGGTGCCTGAACACCCACCAGGGCGGAGTCGCTACCCCATTGGCTTCTAGCAAAGCCTTAGCCCGTGCCTTATGCCCAGAAAGAGCCAGGGCATCACCGCGTGCCCCGGTAAAGCGATAGCCCATCGCTTCCAGAGCCCAAGCCATGCGCGCTTCCTCGAATAACCGTCCCTCCAAACCTTCGCCCAGATTGAAGACCACCCAGTCGGTGGGTCTGTAAGGGACCAAAGTCAGCTCTAGATCGATGTTAATCGGTATCTGCACCACCCGATAGCCAGTTGCCCGGAGCGCATCCGACACAGCCTGAGCACAAGCGATAACCCCTTGCTCCGCCAATAAGTCCTGCGGCTCGCCCTTCACCAAACACTGGCTGACATTGTAGAGCACCGCGACGCCGGGGGGTTCATCTTCAGCGTCCATTGTTCCCCTCCGGTTTGTGCCAAGGTATGGAGGTACAGGAACAAATTTCAGAGTGTATTGTCTTATGTAAGATAAGGACAATCTGCGACTCAATGGGGAAGGCAGGATTCTCAGGATGCACGAGGTGGACAAAGTAAGGGGACACGTTTGTACGAAAAAGCCCGGGTGCTGGAAGGTCAACCACCTTCTCAGAGATTAGGCAACTCGCCCAGGCAAGACTCTTTGCCGGGTTCAGGCAATGGGACAATTGCCAGCGCTGGCTACAGCGTGGTATGGGAGGCACGTTTTCCCGGTGATCGGATGGCCTCCCAGGACCGGGAGGTTCTTCTTCAGTTTTAGCTTCCTTCATCGAAAATTCTCCCTCCTCACAAGGAGTTTCCGCCTTAGGACCCCAGGTCCCCCAGAACATCTATAGCAGATTCAAGGTGAGTCTCTTAGAATACCATTGAATCATACACCTTCTACCTTGCCTCTGCAAATCCTCACCAGAAAATCGCAACTTCATCCAAGTCTTCTGCAAAGGGTGCTGACAAGAACAGACCTCCCCGGGCAGGGAGATCGGCCGCTGGTAATTACGGATCCCAATCCTTTGGGAATGCCAACTCTATCCCTGCGGGAGACCAGCACAACCCTATGACTCAAGGCGCATAGGGGCGATGGATATCAAACGTGCTGAAAAACTAGCAGCACCCCCATTATCATCACACACATCAGGACGAGGAAAATCGCAAGTTGAGTTCTATCGGCGCTCATGGGAGACTCCACTAAGATTACATTTTCTAGCTTACAGTTTAGCAGAGGTTCCCACCGCCGACAATAAGCCTTTGGTCCCTGGGACTTCTGGCCTATGGCATCCACATACCCAGCGACATGTCCTCGTGCCAGTCAGCGCTGATGCTGGTTGAAATCCTATAGCTCCTGGTCCCGGATAGCCAATGGTAAAAAGAGGCGATAGGGCAGGCCAGCGGAGTTCATCACAGTTACCGGCACCTCCAGCGGCTCACTGGCAGCACTCAGGTCGGCGAACCAGCCCACGCTGGAGCGATGCAGGTCCCAACGCAGAGTGTAGGTCCCGGTGACAGGCGGCGCGGTGAGCATAGCCATCAGGGGGAAAGAGCCAGCGAAGGGGACTTCGGCTGAAAGCGAACCGGCTTTTACTTCCTCGGCGACCAGGCTCCCCAGATTATCCAGCCAGCGATAGCCCAGGCGCACGTCGCCCGGGGTCCACGACGACTTGCCTGCATTGCGCAGAGCAAGGCTCACGGTAATCGCCTGGCCGGGCTGAAGCATAGCCGGTGTATCGTGCCCATCAAAGCGGATGTCGTCATCTGGGATACGTGACCAGGCCTCAGCTCGCAGCGCCGGCAGTTCATCGTAGAGCGTGTCGCCCGGACAGACGGTGGTATTATACCATTGACCATCAAGGTATTGGCTGTAGTCCCGGTGACCGGCCAGACGGTAAAGGCTGAGAGGTGGGTCGCCATAAACGTTGCTGAAAGCGACTTGCTGGCGTGGATCTATCACACGGCGGCTGGCAGTCCAGGCCACCAGGTCGGCGATGGCGTCCAAGGCAGTGGCCGACGGGGTTTGCCCCGTCGCGCAATCGTCCGGGTCATAGCAGCCCAACAAGGCCACGCCTAAGGCGCCGGTATTCCAGCGGGCAGTGTGCGCGCCGATAACGTCATCACCGCCATAGCGCCCCTCGTAGAGGTTACCGTAAGGGTCCACCAGATAGTTGTAGCCGATGTCGCCCCAGCCCCGGGTGACGGCGTGGTAGTAATAGATAGCCTGCACCTCGGCCACCGGGTTGCCTCCGCCGGCCGTGACGGTGTGATGCAGCACCATGCGCTGGACGGGCGCGTACTCGGGGACCCAGTCGAGATAGGCAGGATCGGCCCCCCATGCGTCGCGCGAGATGATCGGTGGACGATTGGCAGCAGACGGATGAGCCATAGTCGAGGCAGCCAACGCCTGGGCAGGAGTGGGAGCGTTGCTGGCGTCAATCAGCACTGCGGTCAGGTCGAAGAGATGGGGAAAGCGGGTGGGAGTCAGGGCGCTCAGCGCCACCCGAACCTGGACGAATCGCGCGCCTTCGAAAGCGACGATGTTCTCGCCATAGGTACGGCCGTCGGCTTGGGTCTCCGGATGGTAGATGGGATACCAGGGACTCCATGTGGCCTGATCCTGGCTGAGGCGCACCTCGACGGCCAACCCGCTCCCGTCGTCCGTGTCGGCCGTCCAAAAGAGGGCAGCGGCGGTGATGGGGTAAGGCGTGCGATGAACGGGCGAGGTGAAGAATCCGACGGCACGTCCACGAGCCAACGTGAGTGCGTCATCGCCTCCCTCAGCAGTGATGACGGTCAGGCCATCCAGGGTCCCGGCGTACCAGTCAGCCTCGGTAGTGAGAATCCAATGGGCCGATCGCAGGGTGGGGGGCGCAGCGGCTTGAGACACATCCCCGGGGGCAAGCACCATAGTCAAGGCCAGGATGACCGTTCCCAGAGCCACCCCATAGTAAGACTTCGCCCCGTGCCGGGACTTCGCCCCGTGCCGGGACTTCGCCCCATGCCGGGACTTCGCCCCATGCCGGGACTTCGCCCCGTGCCGGGACTTCGCTTTACCCAGGTGGCGTCTCATCAGGCATCAAGGCGCGTAATTCTTGAAGATGGCCGGGAAGCGGTATTCGTAGAGATCGGAGACATAGCTGATGTGGACCTGGATGATCTCCGGACCGATGGTGCCACCCGAAGGCAGTGTACCAGTAACAATCACTTGGGTGGTGTACGTACCGTAAGCGGCGGGACGGCTGGCCACCAAGGTGAAGTTAGCCGCCGAGGCAGCCGATACGTTACCGGAGGCCGGAGGCGCTACGCTCAGCCACGAAACAGAGGGCGAAACGCTTGCGGTCCAGTTGATGACATTGCGGCTGGTTGTGGTAATCTCGATATTCTTCGAGGCCGGGAAGGGACCACTGTCGTCGTCAACGAGGAACCCGGTCTGGTCGGGGGAAATTTGCAAGCTAACCAATGATTGCAGCGCGCGCCAGGCGTTGATGCGGCCGTAGCCGGTGTAGTCGTCTTTACCGGGGGTCCACACGTCGTCGGCCGTAGATTGGATTACGGCGCGCACCTGATCTCGCGTCAGGTTGGGGTCAAGGGACCAGATGAGAGCGGCCAGCCCGGCCACATAGGGAGTAGCCATCGAGGTGCCCTGTAGCGAGGCGTAACCACCGCCCTTCCACGTGCTATAGATGCTGACACCCGGCGCGGCCACATCCACATAGGGACGATACTCGGAGAAGTAAGCCCAATTATCGTTGGAATCAGTAGCTGCCACGGCCAGAGTAGTGGGGTAGGCAGCCGGGTACATAACCGGATTGACGAGGTTACCACATTGGTATCCACCCTGGGCACAGTTGCCGGCCGCTGAGACGATGAGGACGCCATGGTCGTAGGCATATTGCACAGCATCAGCCAAAGTGGTGCTGCTCTCGCTGCCGCCCAAGCTTAGATTGATGATGTCGGCGCCGTGGTTTGCAGCGTAGGTGATGCCATTCGCCACATCTTCATAACTGCCGATGCCGTTGGCATCCAATACCTTGACCGGCATCAGGCGCACTCCCCAGGCCACGCCAGCTACACCAATGCTATTGTTGGTACAAGCGGCTGCGATCCCGGCCACGTGAGAGCCATGACCGTAGTCGTCGTCGGGGGTTGCATCGTTGTTGATGAAATCCCAACCGGAGGTTAGCTTGCCCAAGCAACTCAAGTCTGGATGACCCAGGTCAATCCCGGTGTCAACCACTGCGACGGTGACGTCGCTACCCCCGGTTGTGATATCCCAGGCGGCGGGAGCCTTGATTTGGGGTAATCCCCACTGGCTTCCGTACTTAGGATCATCAGGAACGGTATCGAAAGCGTAGGCAATATAATTCGGCTCGGCATACAGCACGTTTGGGTTCTGACGCAAAGCGGCAATTGTTTCCAGCTCTCGACCTGACTCAACCGCCACTTTGAGTACACCAATAGACTGGATATCACCCGACACCTGGAGGTTGCGGGCTTCCAATGCACGCTGAGCACTGAGTTGGCCAACGGCAGGCTTGAACTTCACCAGGATTTCGCCAGGCACAAAACGGCCGCTGGGTGGAGGTGAGGACGAGGGTTCTGGGTGCGGCGTTTCCCCGAAGGGGCCCTGCGCGTAGGTGGAGATGGGCAGCGTCATCACCGCCACCATCATCATCGCGGTGATCATAAAAGGGATAAAGCGTGTTGTTAAGCTACGCCCCCCCCCTGAGGAAAAGCGCCTTCGGTCCATATATAATTTGCCTCTAAGTGAGCTAGAAGAGTACTGAAAAAGTCTCAACGCAGAGGCGCAGAGGCGCAAAGGCGCAGAGTTTCTAGAAGATTTTTCTTTGCGTCTCCGCGTCTTCCCCTCGGGGTCCCTTTGGGATGCGTTAAAAATGCCCACTTTTTCAGCACTCTCCTAGTGCCCCGTCAAGACTGAATTGATGGGGAGTTTTGACCCCCATGGCGGCTATTTCTAGCCTTCAAAGAGTCCTGGGCAGGGTACTAGATACTTCTCTATAATACACATAATACACGTAAAAACAGGGGATTTCAATGCGTCAATGGTACCGCAATTTCGCCTGGATGACGGACCTTATTAGGCACGTAACTGCTCACCCTCCCGGAGCAAAGCCCCCCCACGGGGCAGGTTGCGTTCAGCGGACATTCTGCGTCTGAATTGCCGAGTGTAGCAACAGTTTTGGCTTTGTACTTGTCCAATAATGACTTTGCACTTCAATCGGCAAATCGGGTGTAACTGATGGCAAAAGTACCAAATTATTTCTGGACAAGTGCTTTGGCATTTGCCTAAACCTGCCCCGTGGGGGGGCTTTGCTCCGGGAGGGTGAGCAGTTACTTGAGCACCAAAGCGCGCCGCAATTATAGCACAGCAGGCAACATACCCAAAATACATTGCCAACAGTAACTACTCAGCCAGGCCTCCTGCACGTTGCCAGGGAACGCCACACCCCTACCTCTGGGAACTTACTCCAAAGCTTCCTCGCGTATCTTCTCCCATTCGGGCCGGGTGTCCATCTCTTGCATTTGCTGGCGCAGCTCAAAGATTTGGTCCCGCAGCACGGCTGCCTTTTCAAATTCCAGTTCGGCGGCGGCGGCCTTCATTTGCCTCTCCAATTCCTTGATGAGCCGGGCCAATTCATCCTTTGGCATCTCCCGGCTGACGACATAGGGCACACCCTTTTCAGCCACCTTGCGTATCCGGTCAGTCAAATCTCGCACCTCTTTGACGATGGAGCGCGGCTCGATGCCGTGTTCCTGATTGTAAGCAATTTGCTTGGCGCGGCGGCGGTTAGTTTCATCAATCGCGCGGCGCATGGCTTCGGTAAGCGTATTAGCATACATGATGACCGTACCGTTCACGTGGCGCGCCGCCCGCCCAATGGTCTGGATCAGCGCCGGCTCGGAGCGCAGGAAGCCTTCTTTGTCGGCGTCCAAAATGGCCACCAGCGACACCTCCGGCAGATCCAAACCCTCGCGCAACAGGTTGATGCCTACCACCACGTCATACACCCCTAACCGCAGGTCGCGCAGAATTTCTACCCGCTCCAGGGTCTGAATCTCGCTGTGCAGATAATGGACTTTGATCCCCATCTCCATCAGGTAGTCGGCCAGGTCTTCGGCCATACGCTTGGTGAGAGTAGTAACCAACGCCCGCTCGCCCTGTCCCACGCGCTGGTTGATCTCGGCCAGCAGATCATCAATTTGCCCTTTCACCGGACGCACAATGACCTCCGGATCTACCAGGCCGGTGGGGCGGATAACCTGCTCCACCACGTGCCCTTTGGATTTCTCCAGTTCATAGGGGCCGGGAGTGGCGCTGGTGTAGATAGCCTGGTGCAGATGGTCCTCCCACTCCCGAAAGTTGAGGGGCCGATTGTCGAGGGCGCTCGGCAGGCGAAAACCGTAATCCACCAGCACTTCCTTGCGGCTGCGGTCGCCATGATACATCCCCCGGATTTGAGGAATGGTCATGTGAGATTCATCCACCACCATCAAGAAGTCGTCGGGGAAATAGTCGAGCAGCGTCCAGGGGATGGAGCCAGGCTCACGCTGACCCAGGTGGCGCGCGTAGTTCTCGATGCCAGCACAATAGCCCACTTCGCGCAACATCTCCAGATCGTAGCGGGTGCGCTGTTCCAGCCGTTGCGCTTCCAGTAGCTTGTCCTGCGCTTTGAGTTCGGCCAGCCGCTCTTCCAGTTCCGCCTCAATGTCTTCTAATGCTTTGACCAGCTTTTCCTGAGGGGTGATGAAGTGCTTGGCCGGGTAGATGTCCAGGCTCACATGCCGGGTGAGCACCTCGCCCGTCAGGGCATCAACCTCGGTGATGCGCTCGATCTCGTCGCCAAAGAACTCCACCCGGTAGGCCAGGTTGCCGTAAGCAGGCATGATCTCCAGAGTGTCGCCGCGCACGCGGAAGGTACCTCGCTTCAGTTCGTAGTCGTTGCGAGCGTAGTAGATGTCCACCAGGTGGCGCAGCACCTTGTCACGCTTACGAATCTCCCCCTGTCGCAAGTTGACGACCACCTTGCCGTATTCCACCGGGTCGCCCAGGCCATAGATGGCGCTGACCGAAGCGACGATCAGCACGTCGCGCCGGGAAAAGAGGGCCTGGGTGGCCGCCAGTCGCAGCCGGTCAATCTCTTCATTGATGCTGGCGTCTTTTTCAATGTAGGTGTCGGTGCGGGGGATATAGGCCTCCGGCTGGTAATAATCGTAGTAACTGACGAAGTATTCGACGGCGTTGTTGGGGAAGAATTCTCTAAACTCACTGTACAGTTGCGCAGCCAGTGTCTTGTTGTGCACCATTACCAGCGTGGGGTGCTGGGTCGCTTCGACCACTTTGGCCACAGTGTACGTCTTGCCGGTGCCGGTCGCTCCCAACAACGTCTGGTGTACGGCACCTTCGTTCAGCCCCTCAACCAGTTGCTCAATCGCCTCCGGCTGGTCGCCGGTAGGTTGAAAGTCGGACACCACCTTGAATTCAGTCACCCGCTATCCTCCTGAACGAGCATAGAACACAAGTTCGGAAGTTGTATTATACCTCTCACCAGTGGACTTGACAAATGGCTAGAGCAAAAGCTCACGGCTGAAACCTCGCGCTTGTAACGGAAAAACTCGCCTCAAATTCAGATGATCTGCTTCTACCTCTAACTTGGCCTGTCTGTTTCGCAGTGCTACAATATCCCTGCTGCTTGCCACTGGCTACCCCAACCAAAAGTTGAGCGTGTTATGCCGATGAAATGGATCGGACCAACGGCCGCCTTGGCTCTAGCCCTGCTGGCCCAACAGCGGCTACACCACAATGCTCCGCCCCTGGAGGTAGGAGCCCTGTTCCTGATCGCCGTGGGGCTGGCGATTCGCTATTTTCCCACCTGGGAGGCCGAGGTTTCCCGCATAAATGGGTCAGGTCACCCTGCCCCTCCCGCACAAGAAGGAGAGTCTCCTTATGTCGGGGAAGAGCCAAGGGAGGAGTCTTCCCCCGCCGCGCAGGAATCAACACAGAGAATACGGCGCGGGCTCCTGGTGGCAGCCTGGCTGGCTCAGGCAGGGGTGCTGATCCTGGCCGCAGGCGAGAAGGGCTGGCCGTGGGACGGGCTGCTGTGGGGGCTCAGCCTGCTGGCATTTATGGGGGCACTGGTTGATCAAGATTGGTGGCAAGGCCTACAACCGTTTACCCGGCAGGAGATTCTGGCGCTGGGGATAGTTTTGGGGCTGGCCATCTTCGCCCGCGTGTACAACCTGGGTCATCTGCCCCCCGCCATCCACGGTGACGAGGCCCAATTCGGCCTCAATGCCCGGACCGTCTTGCATGGCGAGCAGCCCACTCTCTTCGCCGTGGGCTGGTATCAGTTCCCCATTGGCAGCTTCGCGGCTCAGGCCGGTATTATGCGCCTTTTCGGCGACGACATCGCCGGATTGCGCCTCTCGTCAGCGCTGTTTGGCGCGCTGACGCTGCTGCCAGTCTACCTGCTGGCCCGCTCGATGTTCGACCGGCGCGTGGCGCTGGCCTCGGCGGCACTGATGGCAGTGGGTCACTGGTCAGTCCATTTCAGCCGTCTTGGGATCAACAACATTCAGGCCACTTTTTTCGCCGCCTGGGCGGTCTACCTGGCATGGCGCGCACTGCGCACGCAGCATCGGCTGGACTACGCCCTGACCGGCCTGGCGCTGGGACTGGGACTCTATACTTACTATGCGGTCCGGCTGATGCCCTTGATCGTCGGTGCAGTTCTTGGACTGGCTGTGTGGCGCAACCGAGGCCAGTGGCGGCACTATGTGCCCGGCCTGTTGGCTCTGGTCATTGCCGGGACATTAACTATCGCGCCCCAGGTAGTCTATTTTGCCAAACACCCGGAGCCGCTTGTCTCCCGGCAGCGCGGTGTTTTCCTGTTCAACAATCTGCCGCACCTGGAATCGGCCTATCACACCGACGATTGGGGGGAGATTCTGCGCCAGCAGGCGATCAGAAGCCTGCTGGTCTTCAACGCCCGCGGCGACAGCAGTGGACAATACGGCTTCGACGAGCCAATGCTCGACAAGCTGACAGCCGGGTTGCTGGTAGTGGGGCTGGGTCTCAGCCTCTGGCGTTTGCCGCAAGGCGGACATTGGGTGTTGCACCTGTGGTTTTGGCCGCACCTGCTCCTGGGCAGCATCCTGACCGTTGACGCTCCTTTCGTGCCCCGCCTGGCCGCGTTGATGCCGGTGCCCTTCATCTGGGCCGGGGTGGCCCTGGGGGGCTGGTGGAAGTTGCTCCCCTCCCCGCGTCGCCTGTCCCTGCCAAGGGGCCTGTCCCTGCCAAGGGAGGGAGGGGCTGGGGGAGGGGTTTGCCCCAAAACCGAAATACACCCCGCCGTTCAAAGG
>JAHELX010000554.1 GCA_024643945.1 Anaerolineales bacterium | reverse complement strand
CCTGGCGCGTTGGGTGCCGGTTGACGTCGATGTTCCCTTTTTCCTGGACCTCAAGCCGGACGGCGAGGCAGGTCGCCGCTGGGAGCGCATTCGCGGGCACATGGAAGCGAACTCGGTGGGGCAGGAGACTCTGCGGTCAATATTCAGCCAGTTCAAGGTAGAGGAATACGGTCTGGACGAGTTCATCGCGGGGCCGGCGGTCACCGGCTACGCGCGTGGTGCCTCTTACATCATCCTCCAGGTGAGCGACGAGGGGGCAGTTCAGAATGCCCTGAGCCAGCACATTGAGGATGGGACGTGGCAGCAGGAGGAATACGAGGGGAAGCCCCTTTATTACGGGAGACCCCGCCTTTCGCCGCCCGGCGAGCGGTTGGCCTGGACCATCCACGACGGGCTCTTGTTCTTGTGTTACAGTTCATCTTACGGGCAAGATGCCCTCACCCTACTGAAGGACATGGTGAGCCTGGCCCAGGCGGACAGCCTGGCGGCTCTGCCCGCCTGGCAGACGCTGCGGGATCGGCTGCCTGAAGCTCCTATGGGGTTGGTGTTTTTCAACGTCGCCGAGCAGACGGGCGGTGCCTCAGCCTCTGGCAACGACACGTCGCTGGGCACGGCTCTGAGCCGGCAGATTGTGGCTGTGACCCTTGCCGCTGTGCCGGAGGATGAGGGCATGCGCGTCGAGATTGCGGGGCTGGTCGCGCTGCAACCAGACGCTTCTCCCGATCTCCGCGCACTGTTTGACTTGTTGTCCCCTATGGACCCCGCCGTCTGGACCGGCCTGCCGGCCGACACAGCCATTGCCCTGGTTGCCCACGATGCGCATGCTCACTGGCCATGGCTGAGGGAATTTTTTTTCAACGCAGACTCACTGGCTCAACTGCGCGACAGCATCGGCCTGGATCCGGGAGAGGACCTGGCCGGCGCGGACGGTCCGCTGCGCGGTGATTTTGCCGTGGCGATTACCCCGCCCTTGCCCGGGCAGCCGATCAGCCAGGGGTTGCCGGCCGGCCAACTGCTGATCCTGGCTCAAGGCACGTCCCAGGCGCAGATGGCGGACGTGCAGGCCGCGATGGAAAGCCGGGGTGCCGTCTTCGGTCCAGGGGAAGTGAGTGGCGTGGCTCTTCAGACCCAGGTTGGCACGGAGCTAAGCGGTTACGCCATCGCATATGGCTTTGCCGACGACAGGCTCCTCTTTGGCTCCTCGCCCGGCGTCATCGGCCAGGGAGTGGCCGCCCAACGCGAAGGCAATGGCCTGGTCACCACCCCAAGCTTTCGGGCGATGCTGGCGACCCTAGGCGAGGATCCCTCGCTCGTATTTTACTTCAACTCCAGGGCGCTGAGCAGCCTGCTGCAGGCCAATATGACCGAGGAGCAGTACCAGAGGAGGCCCGAATATCTCCTGCTGGAGCCCTTTGAGGCTATCGGCCTGGGCCTGCGGCTCCGACCTGACAGGCTGGATGGCGTTGTCTATCTCTTTGTTGAATAACGTCCTTGCTATCGGATGAGTGGTTGGCGGAAATGGACCCGGGGAAACTAGGAGATCGCACGATGCCTGACCATAGAGATTCATCTGTTGGATGGGATTTTTGGTTTCAATGGGTTTTGGCAAGCACTATAGGCGTGGCCGTGCTCTTTGCCTTAATCTTTGCCGTGGCAATGCTGGTAGGTGCCATAGTGGGCGGAGAAGCAGAGGATAAGGTGCCATTCGTCCCCCTTGTGGGGTTGTCGTTTGGGATCATGCAGTGGCTCATCTTGCGGCGCTACATGCCTCGGGCGGGTTGGTGGGTGCTGGTAAGCACCTTGGGCTGGATTTTGGGGTTCGGCGTATTGGCGCTTGCAGACAAGTTTACCGAAAATCTCGTAACCAGCGCGATCCAGCCTGAAGTATCTGCGTTGGCGTTCTTTCTTGCGGCCGGGGCCTCGGTCGGGATTCTGCAATGGCTCGTTCTGCGGCGGCATATGCTCCAGGCTGGTTGGTGGGTATTGGCCAACGTCGTAGGATGGGGCATCCTGGGTCTAATCGTAGGCAAGTCCTTAGACAGATTTACAGATCTTGCTGCCATCGCTGCTGTGCCCCCTGCAATTACCGGGGCGGTGCTGGTCTTGCTGTTGCGGCAGACTTTTTCAGCCACATCAGATCTCGGGCAGAGCGCCGCCTGACCCCTCAACGAGGCTGACATGGCTAATGGCACGGCTTTGAGGTGTTTTGAGCCAGGAATCTACTTGTTTGTCCTGGGATTCTGCCAGAGCCACCACCCAGCTTGTCTCGCTCCCGTTCGAGGGTGAGGATGCGCTGGCTCCCCTGGTTGGCCCTGCGCGAGTTGTGGAGTAGACGCTGGCGCTCCCTGTTGTCGCTGCTGGCCCTGGCTTTGAGCGTGGGCCTGGTGGTGGCCACCGGGAGCATTGGCGCGTTGATGCAGGCCAGCGTGGCGAGACCCACCCCTCTATTGGGCCGCCCCGCCGACCTATGGGTCAGCAGTGCTTTTGACGTGGATTACGATCTGCCGGCCAGCCTGCAGGCGCAAGTCGAAGCCGTGCCGGGGGTGGCCGAGGTGCAGCCGGTGTTACGCCGACCCGTCCGCGTCCAGACCCCCCGCCCCGATACCCTCACCTTGATGGGGGTGGAACCCGTCCCCTATTTCGCCTTTCACGATTTGACCCTGGCCGTCGGCGTGCTTCCTTCGGCGGAGGCGCCAGGGCTGGTGGCGTTGGCGCCCTGGGCCTTTATCCGGGACCTGAGCCCGGGCCAGCCGGTGACCGTGACCACGCCAGCGGGGGAGGTGAAGCTGCCGATTGCCGGCCTGATCGAAGTCAAGAGCCTGGCGACTGCCCAGCAAGGGCTGGTGATTTACGCGCCCCTGGACACAGTGGCGTCTCTGTTTGGCCTCGACCATGTAGTCACGGCGTTGGAAGTGCGTTTGGCCCCCGGCGCGTCGCCTCGGCGCGTCCGGGCGGAGTTGGAGCAGGTCCTGGGACCGGCCTACGCTGTCTCAGCCGGCTCTTTGGCAGGCCAGGGCGTCCAGCTCTGGCAACGGCTGGTACTGGGAGCGTTGGTCTTTGTGGATGGGCTGATCCTGGCCGGCAGTGCGAGCCTGGTCTACGCCGTCTTTGCCTCGGCGGCCCGGGCGCGCCGCCGGCAGATGGGGTTGCTGCGAGCTGTTGGCGCGGAGCGACGGCAGGTACTGGCTTTGCTGGTGACCGAGGCCATCCTCCTCGGGCTGGCCGGCAGTGGGCTGGGGCTGGTCACGGGCTTCCTGTTCGCCTGGTTAAGTGCCGGGCTGGTCCTACGCGGTTCCGCTCTTAGTTCGACTGGACTTGCTCAAGTCTTTGCGATTGGCGGCGACGTCCCGGTGCTCCCTCCCTTGCCGGTCAGGTCACTCCTGCTGGCCGTAACTCTGGGTGTGTTGGGCAGCCTGGCAGGGGCCATCGGACCAGCGCTCGGGGCAGCCCGACAGTCACCGCTGGCTGCTCTGCGCACAGTACTGCCTCAGCCCTATCAGCACCACAGCCAGGGCCAACCGGGGCGAACGTTGATCCGCCTGCCAGGAAGATGGTCAAGCGTGATGTCCCTCTTCCCGGCCGAGGTCCGGTTGGCAGCGGCCAATCTAGCGCGCGAGCGGGGCCGGGCGGCGTTGATTGTGGGCACGCTGGCTTTGATCCTCGGCATGGCCTTGGGGGATGTGGGTGTGCTTTCGTTGCTGGGCGAGCAGTTGGCTGGCAGCTTTGGCCGGCTGAGCGGCGGCGATTATTTGGTGTTACCCGGCCTGACTACGATCTCCCTGCGCGAACTGGCAGGGCAAGATACGTCGGACATGCCGCCCCTGGATCCAGGGCTACTGGCGACTCTGGAGGATCTGGGGGATCAGGTGTGGCTTATGGGGGGGACGACAGCCAACATTGAGGCGCTACAGGTCTTTCCAGGCCAGCCAACCCTCCTGCTTGACGTCGAGGGCTATGCGCGTATGGGCGGCTTTCGCTTCCAGGCGGGAGACTGGCCTGGCGCCCTGGAGGCCTTCCGGCGGGGACCGGCTGTGCTGCTGGCGCCGGTGGTGGCTCGCCGTCTGAACGTGGGCCTGGGCGACCACGTGCGGCTGGAGACCCTCCAGGGCGCGGTTGATTTCAGCGTAGCGGGCATTGGCGACAGCGAGTTCACCACCTGCGTTCTGGACCTGGCCGACGGCGCGACCTACTTTGGCGCCAACGAGGTCAATGCCGTGGAGGTCAAGGTCCGGCCGGGTGCCGACGCCGATACGGTACGGCGTGCACTGCTGGACGCCATTCAGTCTCACGCTGGTACGCTGCTTTCGCTCAGCCAGGCCTCGGCCCAACTGAGGGGGGTGTTCCACGAGGCGCAAATGTCCATCATATTGTTGATCGGCGTTACCGGGTTGGTGGCGGGCCTGGGGGTAGTCAATGCTATGCTGGTCAGCGTGGCCGAGCGCCGCCGGGAGATCGGCTTGCTGCGGGCGGCAGG
>JAHELX010000553.1 GCA_024643945.1 Anaerolineales bacterium | reverse complement strand
CCGGCGCTGAGGTTCTACGGCCGGAATCAGGTCACCCCGTCCCAGTTGGCGCAGCACCTCTGGGTAGAGGGCGAACGCCGGCCGGATGGCCGGCAGCAGCTTGAGGGCTTTGGGCACCGATCCTTTGGCAATCACCTGACGCGTGGCGATGGCCTGGGCCACATTCAGACGCCCCAGCCAGAACTGGTGCGCCACGTCGGCCGACTGAATCATCTCCACGTCCGCCGGTAGGTCGCTGGGGCCGAAGGTGTAGGCAATGGGATCACGGCGCAGGTCCACCGTGGCTTCCCCTTCGGGGTTTTGCCAGCGGAAGCGCACCACCAGTTCTCCCTCTAACAGTGGGTTGGCAATGGTAGGCTCGGCCTTGAGACGCTCAAAGAGCGTACCCATCACCTGATAAAGCTCTTCAGTGGACTGAAAGACAGGCATCGTGATCTCCTATGTACTTGTCCATTAATAACTTTGCACTTCAATCGGCAAACCAAGTGTAAACGGATTGTAGAAGTGGCAAGTTGTTTCTGGACAAGTGCTATGGACCAGGGAGATATCGTTGAATAGATTATACCATATCCTCTTCATTTCCCCCTGACTGCAGCCTGAAAACCTCCTGAACACTATCTGCCAGATCTCCACACCAAGCGTGATGGCCTCCCTCAGTGTGGCCTTCTCTCTGGCCCGGCAGCGCCCGCGCAAGTACGTCATCGTTGGCCAAGCCAGATCGGGTGATGTCTTGCCGGTTGTAGAGCAAGACGGTGTTCGGATAACCAGCGATCGGGCTGAAGGACTCCTGGGTAAGAAGTTCACCCCTTGCGTCGTCTGTAATTGAGAGGCTGAGTGAGGGTGCCTCTTTCCTCCCTCCTTTGGATAGCGGGCCGGCCTGATTAGCCGGCCCGCTATTTGTTGGGGGCCTCCACCAGCCCATGGGAGGAAGCTACCGGGGGCATTGGAACCGGCTACTTCTTGCCCAGCATGCCACCCAGCCCCCTGGCCAGGTCTTCCATATCTCCTCCCATTCCGCCGCCACTCAACACGCTGTCAATTTGACCCGCAATGGGTGCTGGCAGCTTGTCCTTGAGATAGTTCACCACCGTTTCCACAGCTACCCTGGCCATCTCTTCCGAAAGGCCGGTCTTCTGCGAAACTAGCTTGATCAATTCGTCCACTGTTTGCCTCCTCTTATGTGTGTAATTGGCACGACTTGCTCCTAGACTGAAACTGACGTTTGCACAATGGTAGGTGGCTGGCAGCATTTGAGCAATACGATTTTGCTTCTAGACCCAGGCCTAATAAGTGATGACTCGCGGCAATTGTTTCGCCTGCTTGACCCAGTCGCTTACCTGGGCCTGGTCCGGCAATTTGCGCACTCGCTTCTTTTCCTGGTTAACGGCCACCAGCTTTTGGTAAAGATTCTCAGGGTTGCGTTGGGCCAGTTCAGGCACTGTATCCACGCCTGCCGCTTCCAGCAAGTCTGCATACTCTTCGCCGACACCTTTGATGCGAAAGAGATCGACGTGATTGACCCAACGCAGGATTAACGCCTCGCTAATCCCTGTCATCTCGGCGATTTGCTCGCGGCCCTGCGGCGATGAACCCTGGTCCAGCAACGCCTGCGTTGTTTGAATGCCTGCTTCCTGCAGTTTCTGGGCATATATTTCTCCAACACCTTCGATTTCTACCAGGCTTGCCATTGTGAGCCTCCTTACAAGTTTAATTTGGTGCTGCCAGCCAATTAATCTCTCTGGTAACTGTTCCCCCTCGCGTAGGTTTAGGCAAACGCCAAAGCCGAGACTGACGCTACACTGTAGTGCTCTCTTGAGGTTTCAGCTCGACGCCAGCGCGCGGCCATGCAGGAAATCTTCCATCGCGGCCTGCCCGTCGTAGCGGTAACGGAAGTCGGTGGCATGCGTCACCTTGCTCCCGTCGGCAACCCAGGGATAACGGATATAATCCAGCATGGCGGGGGGAGCTTCGCTCAGTGTGCGCAGGTGCAGTTTCCAGGCTGCGCCGGCCAGGGGATAGATCATGCTGGGCGGCAGGGCCAACACGCGAGCGCCCATGCGCCGGGTGATCTCGCGCAGGGGCACCGGGTTGGGCGCGTTCAGGTTGTAAGCGCCGGGTGGGGCCTGCAAGAGGATGCTCCCGGTCGCCCTGGTCGTGTCCTCCTCGTGCACCAGGGGAATGGGCGGATTGGCGCCACGTATGGCGAAGGAAAAGGGCTTTTGGAAGAAGCGGGCGAGGAAATTGTTCATGTAATGTATCCCGAAGCCCCAGTGACAGCAATTCTCTTCATAAGAACCTCCCCCAGTTACTCACCGCCCAGCCCCAATTGGCCCATAAGCCAACGGATTACCTCGGCCAGCACAAGGCCAAAGAGCGAGCCGGAGACGACATCTCCCGGGTAGTGGGCGCCCAGGTAAATGCGAGAGAAGCCTACCAGGCTGGCCAGGGTGTACCACAGCCCTCGCCAGCGCGGGAGACGGCGCTCCAGCATACGCGCTCCCGCGAAAGCTGTCGCCGAATGCCCCGAGGGAAAGGACCAATTATTGGGCCTCTTGCCTACGACAACAACCCGCACGATGTCGCTGAAGGGACGTCTGCGCCGGAAATATTTTTTGACCGGTCCCTCAACCACGAGTGATGTTATCCAGATGGGAAGTGCGATCTGCTTCAGTGTCGTCGCTGCCCACTCGCGACGCAAGGGCCAAAAAAGTGCGACGCCGATGATCCAGGCCCACCCGCCGGTAAACCAGAACGAGAGTTGGTGGAAAAAGGTGTTAATAGCAGCCGTACGCGGCGACTTATTGTTGATGAAAATGAACAGTTCCGTATCATAGCTGTGGAGAACTGTCACACTCGGATGATGCAAGATGACATCACGTCTCGCAGACCGGGCAACCTTGCGGACCTTCTCCGGTAACTCCATGAGGTTTACTTCCTAGCTGTCCAGTCTATAGCCAAGTTCCGGCGAAAGCGGGATGGTGCTTCGCACAAAAGTTCCACTCCCTCGGGCGATTTCCCGACCATCCGCATCTACCAACTCAGCCTCGGCCACCAAGAGACGCTGGGAACGGTGGACTACACGTCCCGTCGCTTTCATCTCTCCCTCCGAAATAGGGCGAGTCAGGTACAGGTTGAAGGAAACAGTTAGCACGAAAACGTCGTCAATCAGCGAATTGACTGCGAAAAAAGCGGCATCATCCAGCGCTTTGAAATATACCGAACCGTGGACGGCACCGGCTGCATGGAAGAAATCCGGGCGCACCGGGATAATCACCTCTGCACGCCCCTCGCTCACTCGCATCTTCGGGGCATAGTATTCGTTCACCGCTGCGGAAGCATACATCTGCTCCAGCTTTCGGTAATGCTCGTCCTGGGTCAATGGGTATCTACTCCTTTGATTTCTCAACCAGTTCTCCATGGGGAATCAGCAAATCCTGCTCAGATTCCTCCTTTGGCATTCAAGACTGTCCGGTAGAGGACTCACAGCCAGGCCTCAGCCAGCGGCCAAATCACATGCCACACAATGTCAGTCCAAAAGTGAACGCCAACCGCGGCAACAAAGCCCTCACGCATGTATCGTTCCCCTGCCACGAGCCCGACGATACCATTCAGGAGAAACAACTCGCCTAATACCGAAGCTGGGATCTCGCCTGGATTCGTCACACCCAAGAGGAGCATCGCCGTGGGCAGGTGTCCGGCGCCAAATGCCAGTGCCCCAATGATGTTGCCAACCCACAGCGCTGACTGCGTTGCTCTCCAGCGTCTCAGGATGAGGTTGAGCAAGAAAGCCCATAGGCTCATCACGAACATTCGAAACAGGATTTCCTCGCCGATGCCTGCTGTGGCCGAAGCAATCAGTGACATGGGAAAAGCCGGATGGGGGAATCCGCTCCAGTTCCTGCTGGAGGCAAAGATACGATCCCCGATCGTGATCACAACACCTGCTGCAACGCCTAGCGCCATTGGGACGATGAGCCAATGGCGCCATCCAGCCTGCTCGCGGAAGATGCCTGGCAAGCCCAGCTTACGCGCGAACCAATACCCAGCCAGGCCGAGTAAGCCGTACAGTACCAGGATGATGCCCGCGTTAGCCAGGCCAAGCTGCCAGGCTGGGATAGAAGCCAGGGATGAAGGCGTTTCCTGGGGCGCGAATGACTGGTTCGCCAATCCCAAAGTATAAGCCAGGAAGGCAAGAATGGCATTCGTCGCGAGTAACAAGCCAAATACAGTGAGTTGCCTGCGGGTATTCGTCACAGTCTCATCCTTCCACTCTGCTACTCCTACGAGGGCAGCAAATAAAACCTAGTAAGGGTTATCTGGCCCGAGTAGTTACCATTATTCTCAAACCTGGGGCTTGACCGCCCGCGTAGCAATGAACGTAGGCATATAGTAGCTGAGCGGTTCGTCCGGCGCATAATCCTCGAAAAAGCCACTGATCACGAAATTCTCCATTCCTGAGTTATTTTATCTCTCGTTTCGTT
>JAHELX010000057.1 GCA_024643945.1 Anaerolineales bacterium | reverse complement strand
GGGCGCCGTTTGCGGCAGCCACGCCGGGGGAGGGATGTGCCTGCCGCAGAGACGATAAAATTGTTTTGGCAACCTTAAGTCATTGCTTCCGGTTCAGAAATCGGAAGCCCCCCAGGGAGGAGGGTAAGAGATGACAACAGGCAGAATCACGCAAAATCGAGCCATCATGTGGCTCCTGGTGCTGGTCGCCTTCGTGGTGTTAATGGTTCTGGCCAGTGTGCTGACCAGCGGCGACAAGATCCAGGGAGTGGCCTGGATGGTGCTCACTGCCATCGCCATCATCGGCATCTACGCCGTTTACTTCACCACGGCACGCAGTACCGCCTGGGAAGTCGGCACCCGGCAAGTGGTGTATATGGCCATCGGCGCAGCGCTATACGGGGTCTTCAACTACATCTTCAATATCATCCCCATGCCATCTGTCAGCCAGGTATCGTTGCGCCCTTCGGTCTGCATTCCCATTTTCTTTGGCTACGCCTTTGGCCCGGTGGTGGGCTTCTTCACCGGGGCAGTGGGCAACATCCTGGGCGACTTCATCACCGGCTGGGGTGTGTACCCAGTCTGGGATATGGGCAACGGGTTGATCGGGTTGGTACCCGGCCTGGTCATGCTCTTCGCCGACAAGAAGCGCAGCCTCAACTTCCTGACGGGCCTGGTAGCTGTGCTCATTCTCATTGCGGCCGGCCTGATCTTCGCCAACCCCCAGGTGATCGGCCCATGGACGGGCGAGATCGAGGACTTTTCCTTCTGGGCATGGGCCTTCGTCATTGGCGGGGTGGTGGTAATTGCTGGCCGCTTTGTGCTGGAGCGAGTCAGCGTGGATCTGGCTGCGGTTAACTTGTGGGGCACGTTGGGCATTATCATCGGCATCGGCTTCGCCGCCATATCCGATATCTGGGTGAATGGCTACAGCTTTACTACAGCCATCATCGGCGAATTTGCCCCGGCGGCTGGCCCTAACATCCTCAACTCGATGATCCTCACCCCCATCTTGTTGGCCGCCTACCAGGCCATTCAGGCTCGCACCGGTCGCTAGAAGTAGGGGCGAGCCCCTGGCCAGAGGATGATGTCATGCTGATCGCCTGGCGTTACCGCGAACGAGATACGATCATCCAGCGCCTGGATCCCCGTGCGCGTATCATCTTCATGCTGGCCATGCTCTTCTCCATTATCCAGTTCTGGGACCTGCGCATTATGCTCCTTTTCTTGGGCATAGCATTGCTCCAGTATAAGCTGGCCAGACTCACCTGGCGCGAAACGCGCCGGGTGTGGATACTCATCAGCTTCATCATCCTCTTTATGACCACCCTGACGTTTCTTACCGGGAGAGGCGGTGTGGCGTTTGCTTATCACGAAGAGCATCTCATCCGCCGCCTGGGGCCTCTCTCCCTCCCCATCGTCGGGTGGCAACTTTACGTCGACATCACCGCCGAAAAGACCATTTTTGCTCTCAGCCAACTAACACGCATGTATGCCATTACCACGATGGCCATCACTATCCCCTACACGGTGGACCCCAGTCTCTATGGCGCCACCTTCCGGGGTCTGGGCCTGCCTGACAAGTTCGCTTATGCGATGGACCTGGCCTTTCGCTTTGTGCCCACGCTGGGCCGTGACTTCAGCATCACCCTCGATGCCCAACGTGCCCGAGGCTATGAAGTGGAGAAGTTATCGGGCGGCATCGTGGCCCAGATTCGCCGGCTGGCACCCTTGTTAGTGCCGGTGACTATCAACGCCATCGTCGGCGCCGAGGACATCATTGACGCCATGGACCTGCGGGCCTTCGGCGTTGGGCCGCGCACCTGGGTGCGCCAGCTCACTTACCGCCGCGCTGACAAGGTGCTGATTGCGGCCAGTGCTCTTATCTTCGCTGCCTCCACCGGCCTGGCTTTTATGGGCATTGGAAGGTTGTGGGTGCCGGAGGCCTTGCTGCGCCTGGCTACCGGATGAGACTGTGTAGGGTGGGGCAGCCTTTTCCCCAGAGGGGACCTATCCCCGCAGGGGACCTATGGGTGGGCCAGGCTGCCCACGTGAGCCCCACGACTTTTCAGACAGCTTCTGATTTCTTTTCAGGGGGAAAGCAAACAGGCCGAAGGCTTATGCCTCCGGCCTATTTATTGAAGATGGCCATCGCTTCGTATGCTTATGGATCCGGGATGCAGAGGCGTTGTCCGGCATAGATCAGGTTCATATTGTAAATCCCGTTGGCAGCGGCGATGGCATACGGGCTCACACCATACCAACGACCAATGCTGTACAACGTTTCTCCATAGCTGACGCGGTGATAAGCAATGCACCCCGGATACGGCGGCGGATACGGCGGCGGACACGGCGCACCGTAGGGACACGGCTGTGGTGGCGGATATGGCCCCGGATGCATGTACGTTGGGATCCACAACGACTGGCCGGCCCAGATGTAGTTGCAGTTGTAGAGCCCGTTTGCCGAGCAGATGGTGTATGCATTCACACCATACAGCCGGCCGATGGAGAACAGAGTTTCCCCGTGCCGTACATAGTGCCAGAAGCCCCCCGAAGGGGGAGGCGCCGCGGAGCTTACCGGCACTAAAGCTAACTGCAAAAGCAAGACCAACCCTAAGATGAACATCACTTTACGCATAGATACCCTCCTTTTTCAGACGCGACCTGCGCTCCCCAACGCCGGCCGGCTACTAAGGCCAAGACCTGAGGGCCTCTCCCCCTCAGACCTCAACATAACTGTTATTTCTATTATATTATATTAAGTTTTTGTGTTAATTGCAATAGTTATTAGACATAATTAATTAAAGTTTGTTGCCATAAAGTAAGCAACCTGGGTCCACTAGTACCAAAGGCCTATAGCAATAGCCAGGAAATCGTGCCTACTCACTCAGTGGTGATGATTCGAATGCGGTGGTTCTTCCAGTCGGCCACGTATAGCTGGCCGTCAGGCCCAACGGCAATGTCGGCGGGATACCAGAACTCAGCCTGGGTAGCAGGTCCGTCGGCATAGCCAGCGACGCCATTTCCGGCGACGGTAGACACAACGCCGTCCCGGCTGATCCGCCGGATGCGATGCGCTCCACTGTCTACTACGTACACGTTGCCCTTGCCGTCCACCGCGACGCCGATGGGCACGTCGAATTCGGCCGTCAGCGCGGGGCCATCCCGATAACCTGGCTCGCCGGTGCCGGCCAGCGTCGTGACTTTGGCATCGGGGGTGATCATGCGCACTCGAAAACCGTACGTCTGCTCGCCGAAGTCCAGGAAGCGCCCCTCGGTCACATACAGGTTGCCATCTCGATCTACGGCGATCCGATTGGGTAACTCAAAGGAGGCGGATTGTCCCACGCCATCCGTGCTGCCAGGCTGGGCGCTGCCGGCGAAAGTGGAGACCTGACCCTCCGGTGTGATCTTGCGAATGACGTGGTTAAGGCGGTCGGCCACGTAGAGGGTCCCGGCTGTATCCAGCGCCACGTCCGACGGGTCGTTGAAGCGAGCAACAGCGGCCGGACCATCCACGAGAGCTCCATCAAAGCCGTAGAGGGTGCCCGGTCCGCTCCCGGCGACAGTGGTGACCACCCCATCGGGGCTGATGCAGCGGATACGGTTGTTGAGGGTGTCAGCGACGAAGATGTTGCCCTGGTCGTCCACATCCAACCCCTCCGGTCCGAAGAAACGGGCAACATCAGCCGGGCCATCAACCAGGTCGCCGTAAGGCCCCGGCCGCCCACCTCCGGCGACGGTGGTCACCCTGCCGTCGGGGCCAATCATCCGGATGCGGTGGTTGACCCAGTCACTGACGTACAGGTTGCCATCCGCGTTGGAGGCCAACCCCATTGGATCGTGGAACTGAGCCTCGAGGGCTGGCCCATCGGCATAGCCGCCACCTAACGGCCCGATTTTGCCGCTGCCGGCCAGCGTGGCGACGGTGGTCCCCTCGGGGGTGGAGCCCGGCACACACCCGGCAAACAGCAGACAACCAATGATCAGCAAACAGAATCGTAGTGCAGTCATGTTGTTTCTCCTTAAATCAATCGCTCTTGAATAGGCTCAACTGAAGTACTTGTTCATTGCCCCATCAAGTAACGAAGGACCAACCCGTGCACTACTTGCTCCACCGGGGCTTTATCGTCGGTGAAGGGGGACGTACAGGTTTCGACGGGGATCGTGGTTGTGGTCGGGCTGGCCGGCAGCCACGTCTCGCCAGCGGCGCAGCGCACCTCCCACAAACGGGTGCTCAGTGACCGGGCAGCCACATCTTGTAACAAAGGATCCTCCATCAGCGCGGCGTTGGCCGCCAGGTTGCTGGGGCGGGTGGGTTGGACGGTGCCTACTACCAGACTGTTGCCCAGATCACCCCCATAATCGAGGGCATCCAACACGTACACGCTGGGATAGACAGCCTTCATAGTGCTGGCCAGCGCGTTCACGAGGGAATAGTCGGTGGCCGTGCGCCCGGCGTTGACGGCCACCACCCCCTCTTCGGTCAGGTGCTCGCGGACCTGGGTGAAAA
The DNA here is from genome assembly GCA_024643945.1 of Anaerolineales bacterium. The sequence goes on along the minus strand of JAHELX010000057.1, from coordinate 12,593 downwards.
ACTCCACCGTCGTCAGGTGAAAAGGAATGTAGGGCGGGCGGTAAGCATCTATGCCGATCACGTCGTAGCGTTTGTCCACGTTGGCCAGGTAATAGCGGCCGTCGGCAGCGATGGCATTCAGATTCGCTTCGTTCATATCGAACCACTGGCGGCCGACCTGGATAATGCGGGGGTCAATTTCCACACCATCAATGGGGATGTCGCCGTAAACGGCTGTGTATTGGCGGGGGATGGTCCCGGCCGCCGACCCAATGAGCAGCAAATTGTCCACCCGGCCGGATGTGTAGGGGGGATTATTGAAATAAGGTGCCATCAAAAAATAATCCCAGATGCCATAGACCAGCACGTAGTCCGGGTTGTAGACCGAGTGGATGCCCTGGCCTTCGTTAAGGTACAGCCAATAATCGCCACCCTCCTTCACCACCTGGATGTAATTGTATCGCGATTCCGTTTCGAAGACGGCATTTTCATCAGCCCGGATAGGGCCGGCGCTCCAAAAGAGGCTCAGCGCTGCGATGATGACGACCATCCAGGTGTACGCCAGCCCCCGCCGGCGCGACTGACGCAGCAGCCCACCCAGGCTGATAAAGAGGAGAACGAGCGAAAAGAGTAAGAACGTGCGCCGGGTGCCAATGGTAGGGATAAGCAACAACACCGGCAAGAAGGTGCCCAGGATGCTGCCCACGGTACTGAGGGCGTAAATGCTGCCGGCGACGTTGCCACTGTGAGCCACGTCTCTCACCGCCAGCCGGATGGCAAAGGGGGACACACAACCCAGCAGCGTCATGGGCACGCTGAAGAGCACCAGCACCCCCAGCAGCGACCCAATCAAGATGCCTGCATTGTAGCTGGCAAAGCCCAGCACACTCCAGCGCAGGATCGGCGCTGAGATAAAGGGGATGACCCCTACGGCAAAGGCTGCCCAGGCCGTGATTTGATACAGCGTGCTTTCTCGTGGGTCCTGGTCGGCCCAGCGCCCGCCGAGCCAGTAGCCGACGGAGAGATAGATGAGCACCAGCCCGATGAGGTTGGCCCAGATGATGATGGAATTGCCAAAGAAAGGGTCCAGTAGCCGCGAGGCGGATAGTTCTACCCCCAGGCTGGTCATGCCGGACACGAACACAGTTAGCAGCAAATAGGCGTTTCGTTTGCTTGGAGTGCCCCGCCCCGTGCCGGGATGGTATACGGGGTACGAAAAGGATCTATCGGTGCGCAATAATCTTCCCCTGGGTTAGACTGCCCCCATTGTACCATCAAGGAGCCCATTCCCCAAAGCTGTTACTGCTCACCCTCCCGGAGCACCCAATGGTCCCCTGTGCAGCCCCGTGGGGGGGCTTCGCTCGGGACCATTGGGTGCTCCGGGAGGATAGACTGAGTAGTCACCAAATAGCACAATAGACCTTGCTTCCAGACGATAAATAGGCTATAATAGTGGTACTTTTCTGCACTAGTGCCCCGCCATAGTAATTTCGCCTGTAGGTCCCCTGGGCTGCCCCAGCCCGCCCCGGCGGTCGGGCCGGGGGAGCAGGCCTTTGGGGAATAGGCCAGACATAACCTTTATAGGATATCTTTCTTTCATCCTGATCTTTGTGACGGGGTACTGGCTGGCGCGACCGTATGGCAATATCGGCGGCATTGGGCTTTTCTGTGTGCTATCGCCAGGTAGCAAGAAGTTCGACGGCTCACATATTCCAATCCCCAAAATCTGGATTCCCAATGAAGGGAGGTGAAAGTCAGCACTGAATTCCCGACAAAGTGTTCCCCTTGTAGTACGTAAACACAATAACGTTTTCTCTACATTAAGGAGGAGAAAGTATGCGTAAGCAACTATTCGTGTTAGTGGGACTGCTCGTCGTTCTTTCGATGTTGGCTGCTCAGTGTGCTACACCAACGCCGGCCACCCAGGCACCGCCTCCAGCCGCGACCGAAGCCCCCGCCACCGAGGCCCCGGCCACTGAGGCCCCCGCCACCGAAGCCCCGGCCCCGGCAGCAGAGAAGTTCCAGGTGGGTCTGGTCACTGACGTGGGTAAGGTCAACGACGGTACCTTCAACCAGTATGCCTATGAAGGCATGCTGAAAGCTGCTGAGGAATTCGGCCTGGACAACGCCTTCATCGAAACCCAGCAGCCGACCGACTACGAAAAGAACGTCGTGCAGTTCGTCGACGAAGGCTACAACATGATCGTGACCGTCGGCTTTATGATGGGTGAGACGACCCAGAAGGTGGCCGAGGCCAACCCCGACCTCAAGTTCGCCATTGTGGACTTCGCCTACGATCCGGCCATCCCCAACGTAATGGGGCTGGTCTTCCGCGAAGACCAGTCGGGATTCATGGCGGGTGTGCTCGCCGGTCTGATGAGCCAGAGCAAGACGGTCGGCATCGTGGCCGGTATGGAGATCCCAGCCGTCAAGAAATTCCGCAACGGCTACGAGAATGGGGTCAAGTACATCTGCCCCGACTGCAACGCGCTTGGGGTGTACATTGACAGCTTCACCGACCCGGCACGCGGCAAGGCAGCGGCCGAAAGCCAGATCGCCGAGGGCGCCGACGTCATCTTCGGCGCGGGTGGCCCCACTGGTTCGGGCGGCATCCTGGGCGCAGCTCAGCAAGGCACATGGGTTATCGGCGTCGATCAGGATGAGTACTTCACTACCTTCAAGGGCGGTTCAGAGGCTGGCGCTGACAAGCTGCTGAGTAGCGCCATGAAGCGCGTAGACGTGGCCGTTTACACCGCCATCAAGGAAGCCTACGATGGCACCTTTGAGGGGCGCACGGCCATGTTCGATGCAGCCGTTGACGGCGTTAAGCTGGCCCCCTTCCACGACACCGAGAGCGCCGTCCCCGACGAGGTGAAGGCCAAGCTGGATGAGACCTTCAAGATGCTGGCCGACGGCTCGCTGGAGACCGGTGTCGATCCGGTCACCGGCGATCTGCTGGGTGCGGCGGGTCCGGCTGGAGGAGAGGCCATGGCGGCCACCGACATCGGCACGGCGGACCAACCCATCAAGGTGCTGTTCGTGCCCTCGGTTGACGCCGGTGTGATCGTCTCCGGCGGTGAGGTCATGGCCAAGGCACTCGAAGATGCCACCGGCCTGAAGTTCGAGGTGAGCGTGCCCACCAGCTACGCGGCCACGGTCGAGGCGATGTGCGCCTCGCCCACCGACACCATCGGCTTTATCCCGGCGCTGGGTTATGTCATCGCCAATCAGAAGTGCGGGGTCCAGGTCGCCGGCGCCGCAGAGCGCTTTGGCTGGTCTGTTTACTGGGCGCAGTTCCTGGTGCCGCGCGACAGCGACTACCAAACTCTGGAAGATCTGGCTGGCAAGAAGTGGGCGGTTCCCGATTTGGGTTCTACCTCCGGATACCTTTACCCCTCGGTCATGTTCCAGGAGGCTGGCGTGGAGCCGGGTGAAATCGTCGAGGCGGGTGGGCACCCGCAGGCAGCTCTGGCGGTGTACAACGGCGAAGTGGACTTTGCCACCACCTACTTCAGCGCGCCCCTCACCACGCCCCCGTGGCAGCCAGGGGACAATCCTGAGCCATTTGACTACACAGCAGTCAAGCTGAATGATCAGGGCCAGGCCTTCGCCGGCGACGTGCGCGTGCTCGATGCCCGCACCGCCGTGCTGGACGTCGCCCCCGATATCTTCGAGAAGGTCCGCATCATGATGCTGACCGACGCCATCCCGAACGACACCATGAGTTTCTCTCCCGAGTTCCCGGAGGCTCTCAGGAGTCAGATCCTGGATGCGATGGTTGCCTTCACTGCGTCTGATGCTTGCCAGCAGTCGATCTGCTCTGACCAGTTCTATAGCTGGACCGGTATCGACCCGATTCAAGACTCGGCATATGACGTGATCCGCAAGCTGATCAAGGGCCTGGGTTACACCGAGGAAGACATCTTTGGTGGATGATCCTTCCAGATAGCAGCAGAGTTATGGATTGGGCGGGGACTCTCTCCCCGCCCAATCTTCAACGCGCGCCGGCCTGCGCCGCCAAAATTTGATCCACTCATATCGAAATACGGTGCCGAGTAGGGGCAAGGCATTCCTGAGATCATCTCCTTGAGCCGGGCCTCTCTGCTGGCCAAGGGAGTTCTTACCCCAAGTGGCCTCTCAGGAATGCCTTGCCCCTACTGTGAAGTTTGGAGGGTAACTTGCTTGAGATCAAGAATTTGACTAAGACTTATGATAACCAGGTGCTTGCACTGGATAATGTGAGCTTCCAAGTGCCGGACGGACAATTCCTGGCGGTGATTGGGCTGAGTGGCTCCGGCAAGAGCACGCTGTTGCGTTGCATTAACCGCCTGGTTGAACCGACATCTGGCCAGGTAATTTGGGATGGGGTGGATATTACCGCAGCCTCGCAGGAAGATCTACGCTTGATCCGGCGCCGGATCGGCATGATCTTCCAGCAGTTCAATCTGGTCACCCGCTCCGGCGTCCTGATCAATGTCCTTTCGGGACGATTGGGCTACGTCAATCCTCTTTGGAGCCTGGTCAACCACTTTTCCAAAGAGGACGTGGATAAGGCTATGAGCAATCTGGCGCGTGTGGGCATCACCGACAAGGCGAGCAACCGTGCCGACGAGCTGAGCGGCGGCCAACAGCAACGCGTGGGAATTGCCCGGGCCTTGATGCAGGACCCCCAAATTATGCTGGCCGACGAACCGGTTGCCAGCCTGGACCCGGTGCTGGCGCACAGCATTATGCGGATTTTGAAACGGTTGAACCGGGAAGATGGGATCACCGTCCTCTGCAGCCTGCACTTTTTGGACCTGGTGCAGCAATACGCCGATCGGGCTGTTGCCTTAAACGAGGGCCAACTGGTCTTTGATGGTTTGCCTCAGGAAATCGACGATGAGCGGTTTAGAGAGATTTACGGCCAGGAAGCTGAGCGCATAGGATAGGACTCATGGACCAGAAACAAAACCCCAGACCGATCTGGCATTCCCTTGGCACTTTCTTGGTCGTAGTGGTCATCCTTATTATATATGCCTATGGCTTTCAAGTCACTAAAGTCGACCTGGAAAAACCGAAAGAAGAACGACGCCAGATCCAGTTGACCAATATCATTCGGGGTTTGGCGCAGCCGCGTCTCTTTGAATACCCGGAACAACGGCTGGAAATAGACGCGCCCGTTATAATGCCCTGCAACAAGCAAGTTCAATTGCCGCCGGTGGACAAATCTGGCCGTTACATAGAAGTGACCCCCAATTGCGTCGAACTGGGGGGCAAAGTAACCGTGGATGGCTACAACTTCAAACCGGGCGAAATCGTGTATCTCTTTTTTATCCCTGAAGCGCCCAGCATCCACGAACAAGTGGAATTGCGCCTGGCCGATAACCCCATCGAGGTCAATTCCCAGGGGCGGTTTACCTATGTGGCTACGATGAGAAATGACCGCCCATCTGACAAGCCGCAATTCGTCCGGGCCGTGGTTAGAATTCGCCAGGGCGCCCCCCAACCCAGCGCTACCCTTAACGACACCTTTGATAAAATCATCGAAACTGTTTTCCTCGCGCTCATCGCTACCACGTTAGGCACCGCCCTGGCCATTCCCCTTAGCTTTCTGGCTGCTCGTAACTTGATGAGCAACGTGATCAGTCCTTTTGGCAGTGTGATGGCCAGTCTGCTCCTGGCTCCCTTTGGCTGGGCGCTCGGTTCATCGCTGTTCGGCTGGCTTAATGGCGTGGCAGATGGCATAGCCCAAAATACAAGTCTCGGCGTCATCTCGCTGGCAGCCAGTGCCGGCATCTTATGGCTGTTCACCCGGCTGCTCTCGGGAGAGTATCACGGGCGGTTTGCCCCCTGGCGACAAGGTGGGTTGGGCCTGCTGACCCTCTTCCTGGCTGTTTGGGGGCTGGGCCTGCTGGGGACACTGGGCATCAAGCTAGGGCTGTTTCTGCAAGCAGAGCTGGGTGCCTTTGGTTTTCTGGGGAATTTTGTCTTCATCATCGGCGATTTGATCGTGATTATATTGCCGTTTCTGGGGGCGCTGATTGGCCTTTTCGCCTTGAGTTCCCTGGCCTCTTCGCTCTCCGGCCGCTTCTTGCGGGCGACCAAACCGGCCGTGGCCAAAGTATTCACGGTGGTTGTGGCTACCCTGACCGGGGCGCTACTGGTAGCTCTCCTGTTCGCCGGTATCGCCTGGCTGTATGAAATCGAGAATGTTGTCAGGTTTGTTTCACTGCCGGCGCTTGTGGCAGGGGCGATCATGCTGGTGATTAGTCTCAGCATTCACGTGGAACGGCCCGTGCCTACCGGGATGATTGTTTACAACATAATGCGTACTATCCTCAACGCGTTGCGATCCATCGAGCCGCTGATTATGGTAGTGGCCTTTGCGGTGTGGGTGGGCATTGGTCCCTTTGCCGGAGTGATAGCGCTGTCTTTGCACACCATCGCCGGTTTGGGCAAGCTCTACTCGGAGCAGGTAGAGAATATCTTGCAGGGCCCTATTGAAGCGATAACAGGTACGGGCGCCAACCGTTTGCAGACCATTGTGTATGCTGTCATCCCCCAGATCGTACCACCCTATATCGCTTTTACCATTTATCGCTGGGACATCAACGTGCGTATGTCCACCATCATCGGCTTCGGCGGCGGGGGAGGCATTGGGTTCCTGGTGCAGCAAAACCTGAACCTGTTGAAGTATCGCGATGCCAGTGTGCAAATGATCGCCATTGCCATTGTCGTCGCCACCCTCGACTACGCCAGCGCCAGGGTGAGAGAAAGGATTATTTGACACAGGAGGCGTACTTATATGAGCCTAGCTCTGGAAATGCGCGGCATCACCAAACGGTTCCCGGGCGTCCTGGCTAACGATCACATCAACTTCCAACTTGAAAAGGGCGAAATCCACGCCTTGCTGGGGGAAAACGGGGCCGGCAAAACTACCCTGATGAACATCCTATACGGCCTCTACAGCCAGGACGAGGGACAAATCTTCCTGGGCGGCCAGGAAGCGGAGATTAATGAGCCGACCGACGCTATCCGGCTGGGGATCGGCATGGTTCACCAGCACTTTATGCTGGTCCCGGTGATGACGGTGGCCGAGAACATCATTCTCGGCATAGAGATCGTGAGGAATTGCTTTGTGCTCGATCAAAAGACGGCCGTCCGACGCATTCACGATCTGTCACGGCAATACGGCCTGGAAATTGACCCGCACGCATACGTCAAGGACTTGCCGGTCGGCACCCAACAGCGGGTGGAGATCGTCAAAGCCCTCTACCGTGAGGCCGACATCCTCATCCTCGACGAGCCGACGGCCGTACTCACGCCGCAGGAGGCAGAAGAGCTTTTCGTGATTATGCGCTCCCTGGTTGCGCAGGGTAAAAGTATCATCTTCATCACCCACAAATTGCGTGAGGTGTTTGCTGTGGCCGACCGGATCACCGTGTTGCGTAACGGGCACGTGGTCGGCACCACCACCCCGGCTGAGGCAACAAGAGAATCGCTGGCCGAGATGATGGTGGGGCGGGAAGTGATGCTCTGGGTGGATAAAAAGCCGGCTCAGCCCGGCCCAGTCGTGCTGCGGGTGGAAAATTTAAAGGCACTTGATGACCGGGGGGCACTGGTTGTGGATGGTGCGTCCTTTGAGGTGCAGGCCGGCGAGGTTCTGGGCATCGCCGGCGTGCAGGGCAACGGTCAAACGGAGTTGGTAGAGGTATTGACCGGGCTGCGCTCTTGCCTGGACGGCCGCGTCCTCATCGGGGATGTAGATGTAACCGATGCCTCGCCGCGCAAAGTCGCCCAGCAAGGCGTGGCTCATATACCGGAGAACCGGCACGAATATGGCATGGTGTCTGGCTATCCCATCGCCGACAACCTGATCTTAAACACATATTACAAGCCTCCTTTCGCGCATGGGGTTGTGATGGATAACCGGGCGGTTGAAGACAATGCGTTACGCCTGGTCCACGAGTTTGATATCCGCACCCCCAGCGTCTACACGTCGGGCAGCAGTCTTTCGGGGGGCAACCAGCAAAAGCTGGTAGTGGCGCGCGAATTCTCGCGGCCTATCAAATTGCTGATTGCGGCTCAGCCGACTCGAGGCCTGGACGTGGGCTCCATTGAATTTATTCACAGCCGGCTGGTGGCCGCCCGCGATGATGGGGTGGCTGTCTTGCTGGTGTCGGCCGAGTTAGATGAGATTATGTCGCTGTCCGACCGCATCGCTGTGATGTACAAGGGACAAATCATCGCCACATTAGATGCCGAGCGGGCCAGCCGTGAGAAAATTGGCCTGTTGATGGCTGGTGTCGTGGAGGAGGAAGGCCGTGTCATCGCATAATACCATCCTAACACGAAATAATGATGTCACTCGAGTGCGGGTTGGCCTGGTCACCGATATAGGAAAGATTGACGACGGCACTTTCAATCAATACGCCTACGAGGGTATGCAGCGCGCGGCCGAAGAGTTTGGTTTGGAGACAACTTACATCGAGACAGCTCGCCCCGAGGATGGAGAAGGCAATATCCTGATGCTGGCCGAGGGTGGCTATCAGGTGATCGTCACCGTCGGCCAGATACTGGGGGAGGCGACAGAGCGGGTGGCCAAAGACTATCCCCACACCAACTTTGTCACCATAGACTTTGCGCCCTATCCGGTCTTGCCCAATGTAATGGGCTTGCTCTTCGCCGAAGACCAGGCCGGGTTCCTGGCAGGCGCTCTGGCAGGTTACGTGACCCAGAGCAACGTGCTGGGGGTGGTCGCTGGCGACCAGATCCCGCCCGTCATCAAGTTCCGCAAGGGCTTCACCAACGGCGCCAGGCATGTTAACCCCAAAGTGGAGGTGCTGGGCGAGTACATTGAATCTTTCACCGATCCGGGGAAGGGCCGGGTGGTGGCCCAGTCCTTTATTGAGCAAGGGGCTGATGTCATCTTCGGCGCCGGGGGGCAAACGGGTAGCGGGGGCATCCGGGAGGCGGCTGAACAGGGGGTCTGGGCCATCGGCGTGGATCAGGATGAGTGGGTCACCACCTTTGAAAACGGCCGCGCGCCAGGCGCCGACCGGCTGCTGTCCAGCGCTATCAAACGCGTGGACAACGCGGTTTACGTGGCCATCCGGCGCGCGGGAGAAGGTAAGTTCGTAGGTGAGACGGCCATCTTCGACGCTGGCAATGAGGGTGTTGATCTGGCCCCATATCACGCCGCCGAGAGCGCCATCCCGGAAGAGGCCAAAGGCCGCATCGATGAGATAGCCGCCGGACTGCGCAGCGGCACCATCACCACCGGTGTTGGCCCGACTGGTGAGGACATCGCCGAGACGCTTTGGGATCGGATCCGGGCCTGGCGATGGACCGAATTGGCGGTGCTGGTGTTGGCCGTCTTCACCGCAGTGTTGATTGGGGCTATCATCATTTGGGTTACGCACGCTTCGGACCTCAGGGCGGCCGGTGAGACGTGGCGTCAGGTGATCCCCCAGGCGAACAGGTTCGTGCTGGCAGCTTACGGCGGCCTGTTTGAAGGTGCAATCGGATCGCCCAAGGCTCTGGCTACCAGCCTCACCTATAGCACCCCCTACATCCTGGCCGGACTGGCGGTGGCGCTCGGCTTTCAGTGTGGCCTGTTCAACATCGGCGCCGAAGGGCAGCTCTATATGGGAGCATTGCTCGCCACGGTGATTGGCTTCGGTGTCACCGGTTTGCCGATTTACATCCACCTGCCGCTGGCCATCGTTGCCGGCATGCTGGGTGGGGCGATTTGGGGGGCGATCCCAGGCCTGCTCAAAGCGAAGACCGGCGCGCACGAAGTCATCAACACCATTATGATGAACTACATCGCCGTCAAAACGGTGGACTACCTGGTGAAAAATCCCCTCAAGGACCCCACGGCATCATTGGATCGCACGCCTTTCGTGAGCCCGACGGCCCGCTATCCGCTCATTTTGCCGCAATACGAGCTCCACGCCGGGTTTCTGGTGGCGCTGGCGGCGATTGTATTTGTCTGGTGGTTCTTGTTCAAGACTACCTGGGGCTTTGAAATCCGCACCGTGGGGGCCAATCCCAGTGTCGCTCGATATGCCGGGATGAGCGTCAGTCGCAACTTTGTGTTGGCGATGGGGCTCTCCGGTGCGCTGGCCGGGCTGGCCGGCATCGGGATCGTGCTGGGGCGGCCCAGCGAGTACGCGCTCAAGGCGGCCTTTTCCACCGGCTTTGGCTTCGACAGTATCGCAGTGGCCCTTCTGGCAAAAAGCCATCCCTTTGGTATCTTCCCAGCCGCCTTTTTGTGGGGCGCACTGCGCAACGGCGCAGGCTTGATGCAGGTGCGGGCGCAGGGTATCTCGATTGACCTGGTTAACATCATCCAGGCCTTGGTCATTATGTTCATCGCCGCCGACGAGATCATCCGCTGGCTATATCGTATGCGAGCACGACGTGAGGCAATGGTGGTCTTCACCCGGGGCTGGGGGAGGTAGACGATGAGTGTAGCAACTGCTGCGTCAATGGTAAGGACCACACGATTTTGGACCCGCGCGCGCGGCTTTGGCGTTTTCTATCTGCTCGTGGCGTTGATCATCCTGGTAGGAGCCATTACGCGGGCTGATCCCGATATCATCTCGAAATTAGGTTTGGGGATTATCGGCAAGCCGCCGCCGGTGCGCATCTCTTTGCCTACCCAGGCCAGCCTGATCGTCATTGGTATCTTGTTGGGGCTGGCCGGCACCTATTCGCTGCTGCGCTCGCCCAGTGAGCGGGCGGTGAATGCGCTCCTGGGCGCCAGCTTCGGGCTAATTGTGCTGGCCGCTCTCGTCGCCGCCGCCGCCGACAAGAGCATTGACCTGGTGGGTATGATCAAGGACAGCATGCGTCTGTCCACTCCCATCGCGTTGGGCATGCTGGCCGGCGTGATGTGCGAACGCGCGGCTGTCATCAACATCGCCATCGAGGGCATGATGCTCACCGCGGCTGCGGTGGGGTACATGGCGTCGCTATACACCCAAAACATGTGGATCGGATTGTTGGTCGCTATCCTCGGCGGAGGTCTGATGGCCGCGTTGCACGCCGTCCTCTCCATCCGTTTTATGGTGGATCAGATCATCAGCGGCACCGTTATCAACATCCTGGCCGTGGGTGTGAGCGGCTACATCCGGGCTGCCTTTCTGCTCAAGAATCCGTTTGGCGCCCCCGGCTTGTTCCCTTACGTCTTCCAGAAGACACCCCTATGGGACATTCCCATCCTGGGGACGATTCTCTTCCAGTATCAGCCGATGGTCTACGCGGCTATCATCCTGGTGCCGGTGGTGTGGTTTGTGCTCTTCCGCACGCCGTGGGGACTGCGTACCCGCGCCGTGGGCGAGCATCCTCGCGCCGCCGACACGCTGGGGATCAACGTCTTCAAAGTGCGCTACGTCAACGTCATCCTGGCCGGCTGCATCGCCGGATTGGGGGGCGCCTGGTTTTCGCTGGAGACGGTGGGCCACTTCGACGACCTGATGACCAACGGGCGCGGCTTCATCGCGCTGGCGGCGATGATCTTCGGCAACTGGAACCCCCTCGGCGGCGCGCTGGGCGCGCTTCTCTTCGGCTTTGCTGATGCCCTGAATTTTAAGTTCCAAATTCTCGAAGTCGGGGTGCCCTACCAATTCATCGGCATGTTACCCTTCATCCTGACCATGATCGCCGTGGCCGGCGTCATCGGCCGCACTACGCCGCCCGCTGCCGACGGCCAACCGTATCAGAAGCAATAAGCGCTTGCGTTCTTTCACAATCGCATGCTATAATTTACTGTAATGCGTTGGGTGGGTGATACTATTAACTGGCGGAGAAATCTGTCGTGCGAACTTTGCAATTAGTTTTATCGGAGAGCCAGTACGAACAGTTACGCGACGAGGCAGAAAAGCGTCACATTTCGGTGAGTGACCTGGTACTGGAGGCTATGGAAGCATTCCTGCGCTCAGAGACTGCTAAGGACCGCTATACTCGTCTTGCCCGTAAGCAAGCGATGTGGCGTGCTTCCCAGGCAATAGAGCGTAGGCGTCAGCCTGATCTGCCTGGGGGGCAGCTTGTTCGTGAGCAAGCTGCTGACTATACGCTGAAACTAGACCAGGGCATGGATGCCCGCCTGGCCAATCTTCGTCTGGATCTAGTTTATCATTCTGAGGCATTGGAAGGCAGCCCTCTGACCAGAGTTCAGGTTGAGGATGCTATCAGGGAGTTGTCGCGCGGTGACTGATACCCCTGAAATTAAAGCTCGGCTGGAAGCCGCCGGTCATCAGGCGGCTTTGTCATATTTTGTAATGATTTCTTAATAGATCCAGGGTATGATGGGGGATAGGAAAAGTATGATGATGAGAATTGTAGTTAAAACCAGGTGGTTGCTTCCCCTCTTATTAATTGGGCTGGCTGTCCTATTCGTTAAGCTGCCAACCTCAGCCGCAGATCAGGCATTGGCCGGCACTTCGCTGACGACGGAGAAATCTCAGGCGCAAGTCGAGGATATTGCTTCAGTGGTGGATCCCCCGCCAGCGGAGGCACAAGTCGATGAGTCTGTCACCGCGGGCGGTGAAGCGCCCGACGCGACGCAAGCCAAGATCGACGATACTACCTGCGGTACCTACTGAGGTGATTGGACGGTCATTATG
>JAHELX010000552.1 GCA_024643945.1 Anaerolineales bacterium | reverse complement strand
GCGCTCTCGTTCAGTGCCCAGGTATTGATTATGGACGAGCCGACTTCGGCGCTGACCCTGAATGAAGTGGCAGATCTGTTTCGGATTGCCAGACAACTGCGCGACGCCGGCACAGGTATTATCTTCATCTCTCATAGGCTGGATGAAGTATTTGAACTGGCCGACCGGGTAACAGTCTTGCGTGACGGGCATTACGTTGGCACCCGCGACGTGAGCGAGGTGACCCATGATGAGTTGATCCGTATGATGGTCGGTCGTACCCTGGATGATCTGTTCCCCAAGCTGGATGTGGAGCGGGGTGAGGTGGTGCTGCGAGTAGAGAATCTGACCAAAGAGGGGATTTTCGAAGATGTCTCCTTTGAGCTTCATCGCGGGGAGATTCTCGGCCTGGCCGGGTTGGTGGGAGCCAGGCGTACCGACGTCGCTCGCGCCATCTTCGGCGTGGAGCCGGCCGACAGGGGGACCATATGGGTGAATGGCCAGCAAGCACCCATTCACCACCCCAAAGATGCATTAACCCTGGGGATTGCCTACGTGCCCGAAGACCGGCAGCAACATGGGCTGGTGCTGCAGATGAACATCACCCAGAACGTGACCCTGCCTATTTTGCATGAATTTGCCAATATGGGTTGGCTGAACCAACAAGCCGAGGTGCAAAAAGCGCAAGAATTTGCCAGCCAGTTGGAGGTGCGGGCAGCCGGGATGTGGCAGCGCGCGCGTGAACTGTCCGGTGGCAACCAGCAGAAAGTCGTGCTGGCTAAGTGGCTGGCCGCGCGCCCCCGTATCCTCATCCTCGACGAGCCGACGCGGGGCATTGACGTGGGCACCAAGGCGGCCGTTCACGAACTGATGAGTACCCTGGCCTCGCAGGGCATAGCCATCCTGATGATCTCCTCGGAACTGCCAGAGATCCTGGGGATGAGCGATCGCATCCTGGTCATGTGTGAAGGTCGGGTGACCGGCCATTTAACACGTGCCGAGGCCACGCAAGAGAAAATTATGACCGCGGCCACGGCCAGAGCGCTTAGCCAGGAAGTTGCTGTCCCGGCCGGGCAGGCTGTTAGTACCCCAGCACAGGGACTATGATATGATACAGATTACGCCTATGAGGCCGAATCTAGCTTATCAAAATCACTTTGATGGGGCATTGGCCTGTAAGTTCTCTTTGAGGAGGCGTTAAAGGTTATGGAGTCGACACAGAGCGTTCCCCAGCAGGGGCCCAAAGGTGACGGATCGGGTCGCCGTAATCTATTCGTATTGCTGGCAAATGTTCGCGAGACGAGCATCTTCCTCTTCATAATCCTGCTCATTATTTTGGTCAGCCTGCGCAGCCCTTACTTTCTCACTGTGGACAATTTCCGGGACATCTTTTTGGACATTGCTATCCTCTCGATGGTTGCCATTGGCCAGATGATGGTCGTCATCACTCGCGGCATCGACCTGTCGGTCGGGTCGGGTATCGGGTTCTCGGCGATGGCGATTGGCATGGTCGTAAGTGCGCACTGGGGCATACCGCCATGGGTAGCAGTGCTGATGGGGATCGGACTGGGTATCCTCATGGGGGGGTTCAACGGGTTGGTGGTCACGGTAGGACGCGTCCCGCCGATCATTGTCACCTTGGGCACGTTGAGTATCTATCGTGGTCTGGTTTACGTCGTCAGCCAGGGAGCCTGGGTAGATGCCCACGAATTGCCACCGGCCTTTAAGGAATTCACTATTCGCCACATCTTAGGTATCCCGGCTATGGTTATCTTCGCCGTGATTGTGGCTGTCATCTTCTATTATTTTTTGAATCACACCCGGACCGGCCGCCAGATTTACGCGGTGGGTGGCAATCCTCCGGCCGCTCAACTCGCTGGCATCCATGTGAATCGGATCATCTTGCTGGTCTTTGTTCTGTCGGGTGCGCTGTACGGGATGGGCGGCGTGATGTGGGTATCACGCTACGCCAACGCAGCGAATAATACTGCCCTGGGATGGGAGCTGCAATCGGTGGCGGCTGTGGTAATCGGGGGCGTGAGTATCTTTGGTGGCACTGGAACGCTGCCTGGCGTGCTTCTGGGCTCTTTCCTGCTGGGGATCATCAACAACGCTGTTAACCTGGTCGGTATATCTCCCTTCTGGAAACAGGTGCTGTATGGAGCCGTGATTCTTTTAGCAGTTATAGCCGACTCCCTCATCTCGCGCCGGCTGCAAAGGACATTGACCTTGCGGAGGACAACCTAACGTGACGTCAAAATCGCTGACCATTCAAAAACCCTTCAGCCTGACTGAGTTCTTCTTGCGCTGGGAATGGATATTGGTTTTGCTGCTCATCGCGGCCGCCATTCTTAACGCCTCGCTTTCGCCCTATTTTCTAAACGTCCAGAATTTGTTTGACATGACCTTCAATTTCATGGAAAGGGGGATTATGACCCTTCCCATGGCCTTTGTCATCATCACCGGCAACATCGACCTGTCGGTGGCTTCAACGCTGGCGATGACTTCCAATATTATGGGGCGACTCTTTGCAGCGGGGGTGAACATCTGGATTGCTGCCTTGCTGGCGCTCCTGGCAGGAGGATTGGCCGGGCTATTCAACGGGATGCTGATCACCCGAGTGAAACTCCCGGCTCTGGCAGCGACACTGGGCACCTACGTGTTATATCGGGGGATCGCCTGGGTACTGATGAAAGATGGAGCTGTGACTGGCTTTCCAGCACAGTTCACCTTCATCGGGCAAGGCTATATTCCGGGTACACCGGTTCCTATCCCGCTGGTTATCTATGGCATATTGATCGTGCCTTTTGGGCTGGTTCTGCATCGAACGACCTTTGGACGCTTCACCTACGCCATCGGTAACAACAGAGAGGCATGCCGATATGCTGGCGTAAACGTGGATCGCATTACGCTCCTCATCTTTACCGTCTCTGGCCTGATGTCGGCTCTGGCCGGCATTATGATGTCTGCGCGCTTCGGTAGCGTTCGGGCCGATATTGCCCTGGGGGCCGAATTGGAAGTGATCACCGCTGTGGTGCTGGGCGGCGTGGATATTTTCGGCGGATCAGGGACTATGGCCGGGGTGGTGCTGGCGCTCTTCCTGCTAGGTGTGGTCCGTTACGGTATGAACCTGGTGAACGTGCCGCCCCAGATACAGATCATTGTTACCGGATTCCTTTTGATTATAGCGATCGTCCTGCCCTATCTGCTGCGTCAGTTGACGGCACAGCGCGTTCAGACAGATCAGGCTGCGGTCCAGGCACGAAGGTCACGCGGTATACTCCCCTGGGCGCTGGGGGGTGGGTTGGTCGTGGTGGCGGTGATTGCTTTCTTGTTCCTTCGGCCGGGGGGGAGTCCTACGCCGGTTGGTGGGCAGACACCCGGCGGGACGGGCACCGCGCCGGTGGTCGTTGCCTCACCCACCCCAGTCGTCCTTAAGCCTACCAACACGCCGGTCCCGCCTCCACCCACGCCGACGCCCAGGCCCACGCCTACGCCGGCTCCTACGCCCACGCGGGCTCCAACCATAGAGGGGGAGCCAACCGCTGAACCGATTTCCACCGAAGTCCCTCGGCCCGACGTCGAAATGGTCGAAATCCCGGCCGGATCTTTTACGATGGGCAGTGATGATACCGATCCCAACGAAGCCCCAGCTCACGTCGTGGACCTGCCCACTTTCTTCATGGATAAATTTGAGGTCACCAATGCCGATTTCGCCATGTTCGTCGAGGCGACTGGTTACCAGACCGAAGCAGAGCTGAGAGGGGATAAGAAGACCTGGCGGAATTATAACAGCGAAGGCAAAGCGAGCCACCCCGTAGTTAAGGTGGCGTTCAACGACGCACAGGCCTTCTGTGCCTGGCTGGGCCAGCGGCTGCCGACCGAAGAAGAGTGGGAAAAGGCTGCTCGGGGTACCGACCAGAGGAGTTTCCCATGGGGGAACCTGTGGGATACTACCCGGGCCAACGTGCGGCTGAGTGGTTTGCGTGGCACGACGGCAGTAGGCAGCTTCTCCTCTGGTGCCAGCCCTTATGGGGTTGAGGATATGGCGGGCAACGTGTGGGAGTGGACCGACAGTCCCTACGTTGCTTATCCCGGTAGCACCTACCAGGATCCGCAATACAGCGCTGAGGCACGCGTAACCCGGGGCGGAGGCTGGTTTGACGATCAGAAGCAGGTGAGCACCACCAACCGTAGCGCCGCCTTGCCGCAGACAGCGAATGATGATCTGGGATTCCGTTGCGTTGCGGATAGCGGATAGAGACTGCAAGGACGGAAGAAAGGAGGGATGTCTATTGTCCAATGGAATGCGCCGCTAGAATGGATAAATTGGTTTTTCGTCGTCTCTCAGATTCAGATTTAAGGAGGAGCCCCAATGAAGAAGTTCCTATACTTGCTCGTAACCCTCTCTTTGCTGCTGGCGTTTATGCCGGTAGCCCTGGTCAGCGCTCAGGAAGCGGTCCCCTGCGACGAGGACTACCTGGTCCAGGCCGATGACTGGCTGAGCAAGCTGGC
>JAHELX010000056.1 GCA_024643945.1 Anaerolineales bacterium | reverse complement strand
TGGAGCGCGGGCCGCGGATCGGCATCCGCTATGCGGCTGAGAAGGATCAACGGGTCCCATGGCGGTTTTGGGTGCGGGGTAATTCTTATGTGTCGCGGTGAGGTGGTTTTGGGATAACGCTCCAAGTCATCTAAACCAGTCGTATTCCCCAGCCACCCAACTCGTCCTCGACAAACGCTTTGACTGCTTTGATATCTACCCGGCCGGGCGATCCAGCCTTCCAAGCAGCCACTACCGCCTCGGCAAAGACAGCTGGCGCGTCGGGTACCCAATCCTTGAACTCGGTTGTGGATTCGTGCTCGAACCGATGTAGTCCCAGCAGCAATCCCATACATAGCTGGTTCGCTTCAGTATTCAGGCCAAGCTTCTGGTATTTGGTCAAGTCCGACAGAAAAGGCGCCAGCACCTCTTCGACCATCTGGTCGGCGGCTTCGCCCGGCTCGACGTAGCCGTGGCGCGTTTTCCCGGCCCGATCCCAGACTTCCTCAACTTCCAAGTTGTCCAGCTCATCGTACAGGACGGCGGCAACCTCTTCCGGGTCTACTTCGCCCAGGTGAGCCAGTGCCATCTCGGCAATACGCCGTGCCAGTCCCTCGTCGCTGGCAGCCAGGGCTCTCAAGATGGTCAGGGCGTCAGTGGGCGAAATATGCTCGATGATCTCCTGGGGATCTTTCATCTTATTCGCCGGTCACCATGGGGCGAAGCTGATCATTCCGGTTGTTCTGCAGCCAGGTCGGCCTCGATTTCGCCGATCATCGCTTCGCAGAGGCCCAGCTCTTCCTCCTGTTCGGCCTTGCCGTTCTCTGCCTGAATAATCATCATATGCAGCACGTCTACCTGCGTTTGCCAGGTTTGCCGCGCCGCCTCGTCCTGCGCCTTAGCCAGCAGGCGTTGGGCAATCTCGATTTCGTAACGCAGACGCTCCAGTTTTGGCTCGATTTCTTCTTCGGTCTCGCCGTAGGCGCGGGCGGCACGTTCTTCCCACGACTGTAATACTTCGCGTTTCATCATCGTACGCGCCTCCTCCGGGTTGCTCGGCACGCTGGCAAAGTAGCGTCCCTCGTCCAGCGCGCACTTGGCGAACCCGGCCAGGCGGGTGTGGGCGCGCGGCATGAACGATTCCAGCACCTCTACCGCCTCGGCCGTCCCTGCATGGGCCAGGATCAATAACCCCTCCTGCATTTCCCAACGCTGACCGTCGTCACGCTCCAACAAGATACGGCGAGCATCGGCGACCGTCTCCGGTCGCTGGCGCCGCTCGAAGGGCGGGCAGCAACATCCATATCCGGGGCATGATTGACCACAAGCACAAACGCGATACCAAAGACGTCCGTCCAACCGAACCAAGCCCTCTAGCTTGAGGTTGCCTGCAAACTCTTCCTCGCCGGCGTAATCAACCGTGACTACGTCACGGTATCCCGCGCAGCACATGCCGCATCCGGGACAGCGCAGACTGCAGTCGGCGGTTTCGATCAGACGCCCGTGCTCGTCTTCAGTCACTGTTGCCCCATCCACCCGGCGCGGGTCGTAGGGCGGTGCCCACTTGATCCAGTCAAGTTCTGGGTTCATTGGTTTCTCCTTTATTTATTCACATATTATCGCATCTGGAACAGGATGTCAATAGAAAATCGGAGGCTCATTGGTATCTCTGCCCCAATTTATGACGAAGGTCCTCTTTATCTTTGTCCGGCCATGGGGTATAATCGACCCAAATAGGGAGAATGAGGTAGCTAATTTGAACACTATTTCTTTCGACGGCGAGAGCTTAACTATTGAACAGGTAGTGGCCGTGGCCGAGGGGGCGCCCGGCGAGCCGGCGGTCGAGTTATCGCCTGAGGCGATACGCAAGGTACGCCGCGCGCAGCAGGCGGTGGCCGACTTGATCGCCCGGGGCGAGATCGCCTACGGCATCACCACCGGCTTCGGCGCTTTCAAAGACCGGATCATCGCGCCCGACCAGGTGGAACAGCTTCAGCGCAACATCCTCATGAGCCACTCGGTCGGCGTGGGGGAGCCTTTTGACCGGGGGGCGGTGCGCGCGCTGATGCTCATCCGCGCCAACACGCTGGCCAAAGGACATTCGGGCATCCGACTGGAAACGCTGCATCTGCTGCTGGAGATGCTCAACCGGGGCGTGCATCCCATCATCCCCAGCCAGGGCTCGCTGGGTGCCAGCGGTGACCTGGCCCCCCTGGCGCACATGGCGTTGGTGCTCATCGGCGAGGGGGAAGCAGAATTCCGGGGCCAGGTTTTGCCCGGTGCCGAGGCGCTGCGGCGGGCCGAGCTGGCGCCGACGACGCTGGCCGCCAAGGAAGGACTGGCGCTCACCAACGGCACGGCGGTGATGAGTGCCCTGGGCGCGCTGGCCGTTCACCAGGCTGAGGAGCTGAACTGCATCGCGGACGCCGCCGGCTGTCTGAGCCTGGAGGCGCTGCACGGCACCGTTCTGGCTTTCGACGAACGCATCCACGCCGTGCGCCCGCATCCCCGGCAAATCGACTGCGCCCGGCACCTGCGCCAGTTGTTGGAGGGCAGTGACTTCACCCGCCACCACGATCCTTATAACGTGCAGGATGCGTATACCCTGCGCTGCATGCCCCAGGTACACGGCGCGGTGCGCGACGCCATCGCCTACGCCCGCTGGGTGATCGAAATCGAGTTGAACGCGGCCACCGACAATCCCTTGCTTTTCTTCGACGGGGACGAAGTGACTGTCCTCTCCGGCGGCAATTTCCACGGCGAGCCAGTGGCGATCGCGATGGACTACCTGTCTATGGCCCTGACCGAACTGGGCAACATCTCGGAGCGGCGTATCACGCGCCTCACCGACGAGGCAAGCAACGCTCACGTTTTGCCGGCCTTTCTCATCAAGCATGGCGGACTCAACTCCGGCTTCATGCTGATCCAATACACGGCGGCGGCTCTCACCTCGGAGAACAAAGTGCTGGCCCATCCCGCCAGCGCCGACACGATTCCCACCTCGGCCAACGTGGAAGATCACGTCAGTATGGGCTGTACTGCCGCTCGCCAGGCCTGCCAGATTCTGGATAACCTGGAGCGCATCCTGGCCCTGGAGTTGATGGCCGCTGCCCAGGGCGTTGACTTCCGGCGTGAGAGCCTGGGGCCGTCGGCGCACCTGGGTCGAGGGACCCGGGTGGCTTATGAGATGGTACGGCAGCACGTGCCTTTTTTGGAGAATGATGCTATTATGTATCCATACATCGAAGCGGTCCGGCAGTTGGTCGCCGATGGAACGCTGGCCCGGTCCATTGCGCAGGCACTGAAAGAAGGAGGTTGAACCTCTCATGATGTTCAATGCGCTAGATTACCTGTTGATATTCTTTCTTTTAGTCGGCGGTTTATGGGGGCTGCTGCGCGGTGCAGGCAGATTGCTGATTGGCCTCTTCAGCTTGTACGTGGGGCTGGTCCTCTCCCTTTTGTTCTACCGACCGCTGGCCAACTTTTTCCGCGATTTGTTGCCCGGTATGTCAATCACCGGAAGCGAATCGTTGGCATTTGTCTTTCTCTTGCTGGCCCTTGTCAATGGCTTCAACTTCCTCACCCGTTATTTTGCCACGCCACCTGAAGAGCGAAGGCACAAGGAGCGAGGCCAGGTACAAGAAGCTGTCACCAAGGGAGGACAACGATTCCTGACCGGGCCTCTAAACCAATTGGGGGGCCTGTTGGTGGGGTTTGTCGTCACCATCGTCTGGATCAGCTTGTTATTGGCCATCTTTCAGTTTGCCGTCAAGGCTGGCTGGCCGGCTGCCAACCGCACCCGGTTGGCCATCCAGGGACAACTGAACGCGTCGCTGCTGGTCCCGACGTTTAACTACGCCCTGTCCCGTATCTACTGGTCGGTGAGAATCTGGGTGCCGGGCGATGTCCCCAGCATCTTTGCCGGACTTCTGAAGCAAATCTGATCGAAACTGCTTTTCCCCACTCGCAGGGAAAGGGGAGGTACATCTGAACCTGAAACACCTGAATACCCTGGAATTTCCCAAAATTCTGGAGCGGCTGGCCCGTCACGCCGATTTCTCCGCCAGCAAGGAACTGGCCCTGGCGTTGAGGCCAGCCTTTTATTTGTCTGAAGTCCAGGAACGGCAGGCCGAGACGAGGGAAGCGCGGCGGCTGCTTAGCGTCAAACCCGGCCTATCCATCGGCGGAGCGCGCGATGTGCGCCCGTTGCTGCAACGAGCAAGCCGTTCGGCAGTTCTGCTACCGACTGAACTGCTCGACATTCGCCAGACTCTCGCTGCCGCTCGAGACCTGAAGCGAGCCATCAGCCGGCTGAGCGACCAATTTCCTCTCCTGGAGGACATCGCCAGCCGTATCCAGGAATGTCCGGGCCTGCTGAACGAGATTACTCGCTGCATCAGTGACCGGGGCGAGGTGCTCGACTCAGCCAGTCCGGAACTGGCTCGCATTCGTCGGGAACTGGAAATCACGCACCAGCGACTTCTGGACCGACTGAACAGAATCGTGCAGTCACCTCAAAACAGCCAGTACTTGCAAGAGAGCTTCGTCACTCAGCGCCAGGGCCGCTACGTGATACCCCTGCGCACCGAGTTCAAAGGTCGCATCCAGGGCATTGTCCACGATCAGAGTGCCAGCGGTGCTACACTCTTCATCGAACCCCTGGCGACGGTGGAATTGAACAATCGATGGCGCCAGCTCCAGTTAGATGAAGAGGAAGAAGTACGCCGGGTTCTGCTGGCCCTCACCAACCTGGTGGCCCAGGAAGAAAAGCCCATCGGCTGGACGGTGCAGGCGGTGGCTGAACTGGATCTGGCCTTTGCCAAAGCGAAATACGCCGACGAATTAGGGGCAATAGAGCCGGAGTTTGTGGAGTTTTCGTCCTTCGTCCTTCGTCTTCTGTCCGCCCGCCATCCATTGCTCAATCCGGAGACTGTGGTCCCGATTGATGCAGTTTTGCCGCCCGAAACCTTCATCCTGGTCATCACCGGCCCCAACACTGGCGGTAAAACGGTCACCCTCAAAACGGTCGCCCTGCTGGCGGTGATGGTTCAGGCCGGGCTGCAAATCCCTGCCGCCGAAGGCTCAATGCTTCCCGTCTTCAAAAGCATCTATGCCGACATCGGCGACGAGCAATCCATCGAGCAATCGCTCTCCACTTTCTCGTCGCACCTGACCAACATCGTGAGCATCCTGGCTGAGTGTGACGCAGAGTCCCTGGTAGTTCTCGACGAACTGGGCGCCGGCACCGATCCAGTGGAAGGTTCGGCGCTGGCCCGTGCCATTCTGGAACATTTGCGTGAGCGCGGGGTGACCACTTTCGTAGCCACCCATTACTCCGAGTTAAAGGCCTATGCCCACAACACGCCGGGCGTCACCAACGCCAGCGTCGAGTTCGATGCCGAGACTCTGGCGCCTACCTATCGCCTGACCATCGGCCTGCCCGGTCGCTCTAACGCTTTCGCTATCGCCCGCCGGCTGGGGCTAGAGGGCGGCATCATTCAGAAAGCCCAGGACCTGGTGTCGCCGGAGGCGATGCAAACTGAGGCGATGTTGCGAGACATCCAGGCCCAACTCGATGCGGCAACCCGCGAGCGGGCCGCCGCCGAAGCAGCTCGTGACCAAATCGAACGACGCCTGGAAGAACTAAATCAGCGACTGGCTGACATTGACAAGGAGCGGCGTGACATCCTCAATTCGGCGCGTGCCGACGCCCGGCGCGAGATCAAAGCGGTGCGCGAGGAGTTGCGCCGCTTGCGCGAGGAATGGACCGCCGGGCTGCAAGCTACCCAGGGCGCGCCGCCGGAAGAAGAGGCTTCGCGACAGGAGTTGGAGAGGGAAACTGAAGCAAGGCTAGAAACGCTGGAGGCGACAGTTTCCAAAGAAGAGGCACCGCCTCCACCGAAACCAAAATACCGGGGGCCGCTCCAGCCGGGCGACCAGGTTTGGGTCGAGCCCTTCGAGGCGCTGGGTGAGGTCATCAGCAGCCAGAGTGGGAAAGTTGAAGTACAACTGGGTCGTTTTCGGACCAGCGTCAAACGCAACCAGGTGGAGTTGCGTGAGCGAGCTACGAAGACCGAGGCCGTCCCGGACGAAGAAGAAGTAATGACAGGCGGCGTGCAGACGCCGACAGTCGAGTCGCCGGGCCTTGAACTGGATCTGCGCGGGCAGACGGCGGAGGAAGCGCTGCATCGGCTGGACCTTTACCTGGACGACGCCTACCTGGTTGGCCTGCCCTGGGTGCGCATTATCCACGGCAAGGGGACCGGCGTGTTGCGAGCCGCCGTCCGCGATGCGCTACAGGGGCACCCGCTGGTGGCGTCGTATGAACCAGGCAAAGAAGGCGAGGGAGGAGATGGCGTTACCGTCGCCAAACTGCGGGTAGGAGAAGCTTAATAAGTCGCATACAAGGAGGTTGATTGTGCCACCATTGTGGGCACTGTTGGTGTGGATAGTTATTGGTAGTGCTGCTGGCTGGTTAACAGGCATCATTGTCAAAGGCAAAGGCTACGGCTGCATAGGGAATGTGATAGTGGGAATTGTTGGATCGGTGGTCGGCGGTTGGTTGTTCCAGATAATCCCTGGAGTTCGTCCCATGCCGGGCCTCATCGGTAGCCTGGTCACAGCAGTCATTGGCGCAGTGGTCCTCATCGCCGTGTTGAGATTTTTCACAGGTACCAGATGAGTCGTTCTATTATACGCAATAATTATATCTCTGACTTGACACAATTCCTCCGTTATGCTATAATAGGTGTCACTATTGGCCAATAAGCATAGTATAAGACGGGCATTTGTGTGCAAGCACGCAATGACAGCGGCGCCTTGAATTCGGCGCCTTTTGTCGTGTTTTATACCCAATGTACGCGGGCATTATAAGAGATGAGTGGCAACTACGCAGCCTACCCTCCCGGAGCAAAGCCCCCCCACGGGGCAGGTTGCATTCAGTGGCCATTCTGTATCCGAATTGCCGAGTGTAGCAACGGTTTCTGCTTTGGCCTTTGCCTAAACCTGCCCCGTGGGGGGGCTTTGCTCCGGGAGGGTGAGCAGTCACGATTAGTGTGGTCTTCTGCCGCACCACAAGGGGGCCTAAATGAGCCAGGGGGTAAACGAGGCACTGCTGGCCCAATTTGAAGAACACTTGGTTCTGACGCAATTAGCACCTTCGACAGTCGTCAACTATCTGGCCGATCTACGTGCCTTTGTACGTTGGGGCACGGATCGCGTTGATCCCGATTCCTCACTGGTCACGTTGACACCCGACATCATCCGGGCATACCGTTCCTACTTGTTGGAAGAGAAACAATGCGCTATAGCCACCATTAACCGACGGCTACAGACGTTGCGTAAGTTTTGTGCGTTTGCGGTGCAGGCAGGGCTGATGTTATTTAACCCCGCGGAAGGGGTTCAGTTGGTCCACAGCGAAGGCGGGCCTCCCCCCACGCCGCTGACTCGAAAGCAGACCGAAGCGCTGCTCCAGGTGTCCAGCAGCGAACAACCGAGTCTGGCGCGGCGCGACACTGCTATTTTTACGCTTTTGCTGCATGCCGGTCTGCGAGTGAACGAATTGGTCGAGCTGCGCCTGGATGACGTTCAATTCGATCACCCTGGGGTTCACCTGGCGGTGAAAGATGGCGGGCGGGGTGAAATCCGGAAGGTTCCCTTGGAAGGTGAAGTTCACCATGCACTATACGATTATCTTTCGGTACGCCCCAAAGTTGAAGGGGAGGATCATCTTTTCTTGAGTCGCGAGGGCCGGCCGCTTTCGCCGCGCAGCGTGCAACGCATTGTGAGTGTCCGTGCCCGGGCGGCCGGGCTGGAAGGGGTGTCGCCGCAGGCTTTGCGCCGAACGTACGCCAATCGCCTGCTAGCTACCACCGGCGACCTGGCGCTGGTTTCCGAACGGCTAGGACATCAAAAACTGACGACCACGATGCGATACATCAGTGAGTCAGGGCAACAACAAATCAGCGAAGCAACTAATTAATAATTAATCAGTAAGTCGGCAAATTGTGATTTGCAGATTTGAAATTTGAGATTCGATCTTGGAGGACTACCTTGGAAGTAAAGGATTTTCGCGCGTTACGGATCAGCCTGGCTTCACCAGACGAGATTCACAGTTGGTCATACGGCGAGGTCACCAAACCAGAGACGATCAACTATCGGCGATTGCGTCCTGAAAAGGACGGGCTCTTCTGCGAAGTTATCTTCGGTCCCACCAAGGACTGGCAGTGTTACTGCGGCAAATATAAGCAAATTCGTTACAAGGGCATCACCTGTGAGAAGTGCGGGGTTCTTGTCACCCGGTCCTCGGTGCGACGGGAACGCATGGGACATATCGAGTTGGCAGCTCCCGTGGCTCACATCTGGTACACGCGGCGGGTGCCTTCCTACCTGGGGTTATTGCTCGACATCTCTCGACGTAACCTGGACCGCGTCCTCTACTTTGCTCAATACATCATCACCCGCGTTGACGAACAGGCGCGGGCCAAGGCGCTCAAACGACTCGATGACGAGCTCAACCGTGAGCGGACGCGTATGGAACGAGCTCAGCAGGATCAGATCGACAGCACACGCGAGCACCTGGACAGCGAAATTGAGCGGCTGCGCGACGAGGAGAGAGCTATCCAGCAGCGCCTTGACGAGCAACAGACGCAGGCCATCGAAGCGGTGATGAAGGATGCACAGTCGGTTCAAAGGAAGCTAGAAGAACGGCTGGGCAAGCAACTATCGGAACCGGCTGTCTTGCCACACGCCGCAACCCCGGTGGCTGAAGTGGGTGAGATCATCGGTCAGGAGCACCTGGCCAGACTGAATGAAACGGTTGAGGAACGGCTGAACGGGATCAAAACCGAGAGCGAAGACGAGCTGGCCCACGAGAGGGACTTGATCGAGGCCGAAATTGACCGTCTGCGCTTTACCACTGACCAAGAGATTGACAAGCTGCACAGGGCGACCGAGCAGGAATTGGCCGACCTGGCCGGGCGGTTAGAAGAACAGCGCGACGAACTGTTGCGCATTCAGCAGATGGACTTCCTTACCGAAGCTCAATACCGCGATCTGGCCGACCGCTGGGGGCACATCTTTGAGGCAAGCATGGGCGCCGAGGCTTTGCGCGATATCTGCGTCAACCTGAATCTGGATAAACTGGGACGCGAGCTGCGCGCCCAGATTCGCAACACTCGCTCAAAGCAAGTCCGTAAGAAGGCAGTCAAGCGGTTGCGCGTGGTAGAATCGCTGCGCAAGAGCAACAACCGGCCAGAATGGATGATTCTCACCGTGTTGCCTGTCATCCCGCCCGATCTGCGGCCGATGGTGCAGCTCGACGGCGGGCGCTTTGCTACCAGTGACCTCAACGACCTGTATCGCCGCGTCATCAATCGCAACAACCGGCTGAAGAGATTGCTGGAACTGAGCGCGCCGGATGTGATTGTTCGCAACGAAAAACGTATGTTGCAAGAGGCGGTCGACTCCCTGATTGACAATAGCCGGCGTGGCAAGGCAGTCTCGTCTCGGGGACGACGGCAGCTCAAGTCACTCTCAGATATGCTCAAGGGCAAGCAGGGACGATTCCGCCGCAACCTGTTGGGCAAGCGGGTGGATTATTCGGGACGCTCTGTCATCGTCATCGGCCCCGAACTGGAGTTGCATCAGGCCGGATTGCCTAAGGGGATGGCCCTGGAACTGTTCCGCCCCTTCGTTATTCAAAAACTGGTAGAATACAATTACGCCAACAACGTCAAGGGAGCCAAGCGCATCGTCGAGCAGCAACGGCCCGAAGTGTGGGAAGTGTTGGAGGAGGTCATCCAGACGCGCCCTATCCTTCTCAACCGGGCACCTACGTTGCATCGATTGGGCATCCAGGCATTTGAACCGGTGCTGGTCGAGGGCAGCGCTATTCAAATTCACCCCCTGGTCTGCACTGCCTTCAACGCCGACTTCGACGGCGACCAGATGGCCGTCCATATTCCTCTGTCGCGAAAGGCGGTGGAAGAAGCCCGTGAGCTGATGTTCTCGACCAAGAACCTGCTATTGCCGGCCAACGGCAAGCCAGTGGTGGGACCGACCAAAGATATGGTGCTGGGCGTCTACTACCTCACAATGGCCGAAGATGGCGTGGTAGGGGAAGGCAAAATCTTCACCGACCTGGACGAAGTCGCCCTGGCCTATGCGTTGAGCAAGGTTGACCTGCACGCCAAAATCAAGGTGATGCAGGTGACCGAACGGCGGCTCGCCCGCAAGTACCCGGTCGAGACTACCGTCGGCCGCGCGCTTTTCAACCAAATCTTGCCCGACCAGTTGCGTTACGTCAATGATGTACTTGAAAAGGGCAGACTGCAGGACCTGGTGGGCACTTGCTACCAAAAGCTCGGGTCGGAAGCAACGGCCAAACTGGTGGACGACATTAAGAGCATCGGCTTTAAATATGCTACCAAGTCGGGCACCACAATTGCTGTGTCGGACATCACAGTACCCGAAGCCAAGAAAGAGATTCTGGAGCAGGTGAGCCAACAGGTGGCGAAGGTCGAGCAGCAATACCGGCGTGGCCTCATCACCGAGGATGAGCAATACGTCAAAACAGTCGAACTGTGGACCCAGGCGACCGACGACGTGACCGAAGCGGTACGTCAATCGATTGACACCCAGAGCCCGATCCGCATTATGGCTGATTCAGGCGCGACCAAAGGTGGTTTCCAGCCGATCCGCCAGTTAGCCGGGATGCGGGGACTGATGGCCGATCCGTCGGGGCGCATCATCCCCTTGCCGATCCGCTCCAACTTCCGCGAGGGCCTCACTGCTTTGGAATACTTCATCTCGACCCACGGCGCGCGCAAGGGGTTGGCCGATACGGCACTGCGTACAGCCGACGCCGGCTACCTCACACGCCGGTTGGTGGACGTGGCGCAGGACTTGATCGTCAACGAGATTGACTGTGGTACCCATAGCGGCCAGTGGATTCGAGAAGAGACATCGAAGAAAATGGGCGAGACAATGGCGGAGCGTATCTTGGGGCGTGCGGCCGCCGCCAAAGTCGTTGATCCCGCGACGGGCGAGATCATCGTCGATCGCAACCAGATAATCGAGGAAGACGGGGCAAATGCCATCCTCAAGGCCGGCATTACCGAAGTCTACGTGCGTACGCCAATGGTATGTGAGATGGAACACGGCATTTGCGCTATGTGCTATGGACGCGACCTGGCCCGGGGAGGGTTGGTAAAGATAGGCGAAGCGGTAGGTATTATTGCCGCCCAGTCGATTGGTGAACCCGGGACGCAGCTCACGCTGCGCACCTTCCATACGGGCGGTGTAGCCGGTGTCGAAGATATCACCCATGGTTTGCCTCGCGTGCAGGAGCTTTTTGAGGCGCGCAACCCCAAAGGTGAGGCGATCATCGCTGACATTGACGGACGGGTGGAGTTGCTGACCACCGAAGACGGTGGACGCATGCTCAAAGTGGTCTTCTCTGAGATGCGCGAGGACGCGTATGAAATCCCTGGTAACTGGGCGATCCTGGTAGAAAATGAGGATGAAGTCTCCGTCCATACGCGGCTGGCCAAGCGCGGTGACAAAGAGTTGGTGACTGAGCACGCCGGGGTGGTTCAGCGAGACGACCACAAAGTTGTCATCCGCTGGGAATTCCACGATGAGCACGAATACGAAGTGGCACTGGCGGCTCGCCTGCGCGTCGAAGCCGGTGACAGCGCAGTAGCTGGACAACAGCTCACCGAAGGGTCTAAGAATCCCAACCGAATTCTGCGCATCTTGGGCCGTGAAGCGGCGCAAGTATATATGTTGGAAGAGGTTCAGCGAGTTTATCGGTCACAAGGTGTATCCATCCACGACAAACATATCGAGCTCATCGTTCGCCAGATGACCAACAGGGTTCGCATTACCTCCAGCGGAGATAGCGAGTATCTGCCGGGTGAACTGATTGAACGCTTGCGGTTCCAGAAGATGAACGACCAACTCATTGCCGCCGGCAAGCGGCCTGCCAGTGGACGACCTGTTTTGTTGGGCATAACCAAAGCCGCGCTCAACACCGAAAGTTTCCTTTCAGCCGCATCGTTCCAGCACACGATCAACGTGCTGGCGCAGGCTGCCATCGAAGGCAAGCGAGACGAACTATACGGCCTCAAAGAAAACGTCATCATCGGCAAGCTTATCCCGGCTGGCACTGGCTACTATGAGCACAAACAGCAGGAGGAAGAGGCAAAGAGCCGAGAAGACGGAAAAGATGACATCAGCCTGGATTTGGAGGGCATCTTCGACCAGGTCATAGAAAGCGATACGTACGAAGAAGAAGCCGAAGAAGAGGATGTCCAAGATACCGAGAACGACGAGTTTGAAATAATGTAACTTAAGGATTTACCGACAGGTATCGGGTTACGAAAGGAGGTGAGACCAAGGCAATGAGTGTGACACTGCGACCGGGCGAATCGCAAGAAAGCCTGCTGAAGCGCTTCCGCAAGGAAGTCGTCAAGGGGCGCATTCTCAGCACCTATCGCAAGAAGCGCTGGTATGTTTCCAAGAGCGAACAGCGCCGTCTGGCAAAGCAACGCGCAGCACGCAAAGCGCGGCGGAAGATGCTGCGGCGAATGGCAAAACAACAGCAGCGGTAACTATGTGTACGTTCGAACGTCTTTGAAGGCCTGACGCCCAGGCAGAGAAGGCGACTTTGAGACGGCGCACATCCAGTTTACCCAGCCAGAGGGGGCGTTAAGTCCGCCCCCTCTGTTTTTCAGGCACAAAGGAACGTCTATGGAAATTGGCATTATCCGACGGGTAGACATCGAAACAGAGATGCAAGAGGCGTACCTGGACTACGCCATGAGCGTCATCGTGTCGCGCGCGCTGCCAGATGTGCGCGATGGTCTCAAGCCGGTCCATCGTCGCATACTGTATGCCATGCACGACATGAGGCTTCACGCCAACGCTCCCTACAAGAAGAGCGCACGCATTGTGGGTGAAGTGCTGGGTAAGTATCATCCCCACGGTGACGCTGCTGTCTACGAGGCTATGGCCCGGCTGGCGCAAGATTTCTCGATGCGCGCACCGCTGGTAGATGGGCAGGGCAATTTTGGATCCATCGACGGCGATCCCCCGGCTGCTATGCGCTATACTGAAGCGCGCCTGACGGCTCTATCTGAGGAGATGCTGGCCGATATCGAGAAGGAGACGGTGGATTTCGTCGAAAATTTCGACGGCAGTCTCACCGAGCCCAAAGTTCTGCCAGCCAAGCTGCCCAACTTCCTTGTCAACGGCGCTTCGGGCATCGCCGTGGCGATGGCGACCAACGTGCCGCCGCACAACCTGGGCGAAATCTGCGATGCCCTCGTCTTTGTAATTGACCAGACGGTGAAGGGCAAAGGAGACGCTGTATCGGGAGAAGACTTGCTCCAGTTTGTTCAGGGGCCGGACTTTCCTACGGGCGGTATCGTCTATCGCTACGCCCAGGGAGCCGATGCCGACGACGAGAGCGCCGACCTCATCCGCAGCGCATACGCGGTAGGCCGCGGGCGCTTCACGGTGCAAGCCAAAGCGCACATCGAAGAGATGACGCGCAACCGGCATCGGATCGTGGTCACCGAACTGCCCTACCAAACCAACAAGACCAACCTCATCGAACGGATTGCCGAGTTAGTGCGCGATGGCAAGATCGAGGGTATCACCGACCTGCGCGACGAGAGCGACCGGCAAGGCATGCGCATCGTCATCGAGCTGACCCGCACCGTAGAGCCACGCCAGGTGCTGAAGCAGCTCCTGAAGCTGACCCCCATGCAGCAGACGTTTGGCATGAACATGCTGGCCCTGGTGGACGGCGAACCGCGCCTGCTGTCCCTCAAGCGCGCTTTGCAGCTCTTCGTCGAGCACCGGCAGGAGATCATCACCCGCCGCAGTCGCTACGAGCTCAACCAGGCACGCCAACGCGCCCACGTGTTGGAGGGGCTGTTAGTGGCGCTGGCCAACCTGGACGAGGTGATCGCCACGATCCGGTCCTCGCGCACCGTGGATACAGCCCGCCGCAACCTGCGGCGCAAGTTCAAGCTGACCGAGGTCCAGGCCCAGGCAATCCTCGATATGCCGCTACGCCGGCTGGCCGCTCTGGAGCGCCAGAAAATCGAGGCCGAATACAAAGAGACGCTCAAGCGCATCAAATATCTGGAGAGTCTGCTGCGAAGCCCCAAAAAGATCTTAGGCGTCATCAAAGACGATTTGCTGGAACTCAAGTCAAAATACAACACGCCGCGCCGCACCCAGATCGTCGCCGGCGAGAAGGGCCACTTCACCGCCCGCGATCTTGTGCCGGAGGAGAACGTGATCGTGGCCGTCAGCCGCTCCGGCCGGGTTTGCCGCTGGCCTGCCGACCAGGAATTCAAGCCGGCGCAGGGCCGCCACAAGGACCCTCTGGTCGCCACGGTCACCGCCAACACGCGCGACGACCTGTATCTCTTCACTGAGGATGGTAAAGCCATCGTAGTGCCGGCACACCAGGTTCCACCGGGGACGGCACCCGGCGAAGGGCTGCTGGCTGCTGAACTAGCTGGGCTCTCGGGCCAGCCGGTGGTGACGGCCGTTCTTTCGCT
Source organism: Anaerolineales bacterium (assembly GCA_024643945.1). The sequence continues at coordinate 2,606 of JAHELX010000056.1, read as the reverse complement.
ATCACCCGCAGATTCTCACCAGGGAAAGGAAGAAACCGGGTCCGGTTACCTCTTCCTCACCAGCCGCCAAGGTCGAGTTAAGCGGGTGACCTTGAGCGACCTGGCTGCTGCCCGCACCGCTGAAATCAGCGTGATGAAGTTAGATGAAGGAGATACACTGGGTTGGGCGGTAGGCACCGCTGGCCAGGAGGAGGTGATCCTCATTGTGTCAAACGGCCAGGCTATCCGCTTTTCGGAAGAAGAGGTCCGGCCTATGGGCCTTCCGGCAGCCGGGGTGTTGGGGGTGAAAATGGGTGAAGACGACCGGGTCGTGGGCATGGGAATCTATCGCCCCCGGGGTGACGTGATCGTCATCTCCGAAATGGGAGCCGGCAAGCGCAGCTCCCTCAGCGAATACCCCACCCAGGGACGTTACGGGACAGGCGTGGCTACCGCCAACTTGTCAGCCAAGACAGGCCGGCTGGCTGCCGGAGCCGTGGCCAGCGCCTCCGACCGGTTGCTGATGGTGTCTGAGAAGGGCAACAACAAAGCGGTATACGTCCGCAGCTTGCCCAAAGCCCGCCGCGCGACCCAGGGCAAGGAGTTGATTGCCATCCGGGGGCGGGACCGGCTAGCGGCTCTGCTATTGTTGTCACCGTCGGAAGCCGAAGCAGTCAAGCCAGCCAGCCGGAAAGCGGCGAAAGCCAGAACCTCCCGCGTGTCTGGCGCCGGTAAAAAACCGAAAACAAGCAAAGCCCAGCCGGGTAGCAAAGCGACCACCTCTCCCTCAACTGGTCGGAAGAAGAGGAGCAAAAAAAGATGAACTACTCAGACCAGATGGTGACTTGCCGACACTGCGGAAGGACATTTGTGTTCACGGTGACCGCCCAGAGGGCACTGGCCGAAAAGGGATTGCCGGTGACGCCGCCCGAGTATTGCCCCCATTGCCAGGAGCTTATGCCTCTTACCGATGAGGAGGGCAGGGCGCAAGGTGTGGTGAAGTGGTTCAACGCACACAAGGGATATGGTTTCATCACTCTGAAAAATGGGGAAGATGTTTTCGTGCATAAAACCGGCCTGGCCGGCGGGATCCACACCCTACAGGAAGGCCAGGCGGTGGAATTTGAGATAGAGGAGACGATCAAAGGGCCACAGGCGGTGAATGTGGCCCCGATATAGAAAGGGTGTTCCTGCTGTATTTTGGAAGGTTGGAAGGCTGGAAGGGTGGAAGGCTGGAGAACTGGCTTGATCTCCAACCTTCCAGCCTTCCGGTCTTCCAATTTATCTATCATAGGAGTGTTTGAATGGCTGCGTTTAGACGAGTAGCTAGTGTCAATGACATTCCTTCCGGCCAGGGAACCGTGGTGGAAGTTGGCGGCAAGCAGATTGCGCTGTTCAACATTCAGGGCGTCTTCCACGCCATAGATAACACTTGCACCCACCGGGGTGGTCCACTGGGGGAGGGCAACTTGCGAGGGACCACGATTACCTGCCCCTGGCACGGCAGTCAGTTCAACGTGACCAACGGCCAGGTTCTCGGCCCGCCTGCTGCATCTGACGTCGCGAGCTACCCGACCAAAGTGGAAGAAGATAGTGTCTGGGTGGCGGTTCCCTGATGGTAGCCGTTACAGCACCCGGCTTGCTTCCTGACGATAATCTCCCTGCCAGGCGAGGATCTTGGTCGGCGTGATTTGTACCAGCCCGCCATACTCGACATCCTGGCGAAAGTCCCATTCGAATTTCTGTATGAAGTAGGGAGCCAGTCCGTCCTCAAGCTCGGGCGACGGGCGAGCTATCCCTTCGACCAGCACCACATCCATCGCATCCGGCAACGACAGGGCCACATGCGGCTGATGGTGGATGTTACGCATCTTCACGCTGTGCTGTCCGGTCGAAACGTAGAGCTTTTCCTGATGCCAGACGTGCCAGATGGGAACCAGATGCGGCCGTCCCTCAGGACGAACGGTGGCCAACCACACAATGTGTTCCCGGTGCAGGCGTGCCACGGCCCGCCGCAGCGCCGGTGATGCCTCTTCTGGCAAAGATGGGGGTAGTGAGGGGATGGGTAATTCCTCAGCCCGGACCTCGCCATTCCAATGCAACACTTTACGCGGCACGATCTCCACAAGCTGCATCGAGCCAACGTCGGTGCTGATGTCCCAGGCGAAGCGAGCCCGATAACGTGCTGCCACCTCAGCCAAGACGGCATCGTCCGTCACCGGCATGGCTTTTCCTTCCAAAATGAGGGGACGCACCCCATCCTGCAACGCAACACTGACCGACGGGTTGGCCCGCATGTTGCGCAGCTTGACCCCACCCGTGAAGATGTACAAGCAGTCGTCGTGCCAGATATACCACAAAGGGGCCAGGTGAGGGGTTCCCTCGGGGCAAACTGTCGCCAGCCAGAATAAACTCTCGCGGGTTAGCCGACCCAGCACTGTCGGCGAAAGACTAATCTTCATAGCATACCTCTCCAACTAGCCAATTATACTCAAACTTACAACCGCCGCCAAAGATTAAAAGAATGGTTACTACTCGGCCGGAAGGTGCCCGGCACTTCATCGACAGAAATGCACTATGTCCGGTCCGCTGTCAGACGCCAGATTACGCCTTAAAAGCCGCATAAG
>JAHELX010000551.1 GCA_024643945.1 Anaerolineales bacterium | reverse complement strand
GCTGCACCAGGGCTTGCAGGTCCCCTACCCCGTTCACCGCCAGGCCGTCCATGGCTGTAATCACGTCACCTCCCACCAACAGAATTCCACTAATTTATTCTCGTTCCAGGGATTCGTCCCGTCGGATAGGTTTGGTCTGCTCAGGATGATCGGGAGATTGGGGTGATATGCGGCCCTGTGGCTGATGTTGGACTTCCTCTGCTTGGGCTTCGAAAACACGCAGTTCGGAAGGCACCGGGTCGCCAAACTCCGGCGGCAACTCCTGGAAAGGCGCACCGAACAGCCAATGTATAAAGCGCTGGATCGGATTCAGCTTCTTACGTGTCATTGGGATACCTCTATTTCAGCGCGAGGTGATTTGAATTCCAAAACAGGATGAAATCTGCGAGAAATTGTCAACCAAATCACCTGTAGCATACCATGCCAATGGGCTGATTGTCCTTAAGGGAATCTGTAGAGGACCTTAAGTTTACCTTAAGACGCTGGCTTAAGAGCGTGTCTGAGAAGTGGGGTGGGGCAGCCTTTCCAGGCTGTCCACATCCTCCAAGGCTTGCAGCCGGTCGAAAGGCAAGATTGAACCAGGGGATACAAAGGGATCAGAAGTGCGCGGTAAATCGGGATAAGAGAGTTAGCTTGGGTCGTCTCCAGGCTTTTGCTCAACGCCAATCTTGGCGAAAATCTTCTCCTTGATCTGGCTATCATACACCTGCCATTTGGCTTCCCGATATTCTTCGCTGTGCCCCCCTGCCAGAAATCCAATCGGGATCTCTAAGCCGCCGGCCGCTTCTTTTCCCCCGCCGAAGTAGTGACCCTCTGCACTCTTGCCAAACACGTCTTTGATAAAACCATCCGGGGCGAGCGTAATCTTCGATGTTCGCATGGAGCCGACCAACATTTCTTGCTGGTCATCGCCCGTTACGATGCCATAGACCAGAGCGGTGTGGACGTTTTCTTCTGTCAGCAAGAAATCTGCCGCCTGGGGGATGGCATCTCGATCTTCAACCCGCAAGTAGCCAATGCCGGAGATCGAGAAACTTTCGGCGATCACCCGATTGCCCAGCGCCCGGCGAATGATCTCCATAGTCTGTTTCGAGCGCGCCTGACTCATAATTTGCGTCAGCAAATCGGCGTCTCTAAATTGGCTTAAGAAGCCGGCAGCGTGGAAATCATCGACATTGGCTCGAATGAAGTCGCCTGTGTCAGTCATAAGACCATGCATCAGTGCCGTAGCAACCATCACGTGCTCTTTGTGTGACTTGTTCATCTCAACCAGGCCCTGTTCCAGATAATCGGTATAGATCGTGGCAGTAGAACCGGCTCGACGGATATCGCTGAATTCCGGTTCCAGGCGCTCTTGCAGTTCATGGTGATCGACTACAATGATCACCGGCACGCCGGCTGCTTCCAAAGCCTTGATTATCTCTTCGGACGTCGTTCCCTGATTGTCCACGAAAACCGCGCCCGCGTATTGTCCCAGGTTCAGCGACTTGTCATAGGGGATGGGCTCTATTCCCAGCAACCTCACCAGGGCAACATTTTGCTGGTGGCTGATCTTGCCAGTGTAGACGATATCGACCTCGATGTCGAATTCGGCGCTGATGAGCCAATGCGCAAAAGCCGACGAAATAGCATCTGGATCAGGGAACTCATGAAGGACAACGACGTGGCGTTCTCCCTGGTGAGCTTTAAGGACTTCGGCTATCCCGGCTTGTGGCTTCTTTGCCACCGTATCCCGGGCTTCCGGTGTGGTATGTCCATTCTCGCCCATAATATCCTCCTGGTTCGTTTCAATTCTTGCTATTTACCCGATTAGTTAGCCCGTCCGCATCGATCTTTGGCGTCCTCTTGCCTTTCGCCGAGCTCCTACTATTCACCTTATGCGTCGAAGGTGGAGGGGGCGCCGGTAGCGGGGGAACAGGCGACGCGGTCAGATTCGCTGTTGCCTCTTCCGGGTATTTGATGCGAGGATGAAACGCACCGGTCAGCATCTCGACAAAGGCGCTGCGAATCTGGTCCAGATCGTGTATTGTCAGATCACATTCGTCTAACTCGCCACTGCTTACCTTGTCGATAATGACGCGGTGGATGATATGGTCTATCTCCTCCATCGAGGTGGGACGATCGGCGCGTACTGCTGCCTCACAACTGTCGGCTAACATGACGATGGCTGTCTCCTTACTTTGGGGCTTGGGGCCCGGGTAGCGAAAATCGGCTTCGTCCACCTGAGCTGGGTCATCTGCCTGCTCAAGAGCCTGATGGTAAAAATATTTGACAAGGCCCGTTCCCTGATGTTCGGCGATAAAGGCGCGTACCTCTCGAGGCAGGCGATATTTTCTCGCCAGTTTGAGGCCCTCTTTTACGTGGCTGATGATGATCTGAGCGCTGGTCCGGGGGTCTAACCGATCATGATCATGGGGCATTTGCTGCTGATTCTCGATGAAGAACTCAGGTTGCCCCATCTTACCTACGTCGTGATAATAGGCTCCCACGCGAGTCAGGAGGGCATCGGCACCGATGCGCTCGGCTGCCTGTTCGGCCAGGTCGCTGACCAACAGGCTGTGATGGTAGGTGCCAGGTGCATGCAAGAGTAACTGTTGCAGCAGCGGCTGGGTTGGTTGTGCCAGATCGAGGAGCCGAACTGAAGTGGTGATGCCCATCCAACTATTCGCCATGAAGAAGCCGATCAAGGCCAGGCTGGCGGACAGAACCCCGTTAGCGATGCCCATAAGCAGCAACTGCGACAATTCCAGTGCGTCATAATTGCCACCGGAAATATCAAAGACTAACACAGCGGTCACGTTTGACAGTGCTACGTAAGCTCCCGTCCACGGCACCCGGCTCACTCGCTTCATTCGTCCCAGACTCAAGAACCCAATTAGCCCCCCCATCACCGTATAAACTGTGAGCGCCAGCGACCCGTGGGCAATATATCCGACGGCGAGTCCGACCAGAATCGTCACCATAATGCTCAAGTGTGGATCAATCAGCATAGCCAGCAGGATAGAAAGAGCTGCCATCGGAAACAAATAGGGCAGGAATGTGTTGGAGGGAATCATAACCAGGGCCGCGCCGACAAATAGCACCACGAGTAACAACATCAGCCACCGGTAGCGAGCCTGGTCAAGGAGGCGCGGTCGGAACTGCACCAGGTACAGTCTCATCGCCAATCCGATGAGGGTGACGTAAGCCAAGATGCCAAGCAGTTCAAGCGTCGACCCCTGCAGCGCCAATGCTCCAAGCGTCTCGCCCAGCGTCAGGATGTTCTGGGTGGCAGTCGACGCCGCCCGGATCAGATTGCCCCATAGGTTGGCCGGAGCCAGCCCGGTCCTCTTGCTCGCCGCCAGCGCTACCACCGTCGCCAGGCCTAGGGTCAAGGCTAATAATCCGGCCTTGACTAGTCTGTGCCTGGTCAGTTTGAACCCATTCATGTGTTGCCTCCTCCCACCTGATTGAATCAGGCCACTTACACTTCGTCCCGATCTCGTCGCATCACATCCTTCTTTCGAACCGTCCTTACAATACAAGCAACCAGCCACCTGCTAACTTCACAACCTTTAGCAGCTTGGTGGCTGGTACGGGAGGGATGGGGTTGTACCTGATCGGTTTGCTTTTTCTTCCAGCGCTATGCGAATCGTCGCCTGGTTAGCAGCCCGATTATCGCGGAAAAGATCGCAGAGCCGATGATCGCCCAAACTATAGGAAACGTCTCACCCTGGATTGAGATAGCAAAAAACTCAGGTAATCCAAGTTGCCGTGCCAGCCACAGACCCACAAAGGCGCCGATAAAGCCGACCACAATCGAGACCAGGCAGCCTCCCAGGGAATAGCCAGCCAGGGCCTGTCCCAGACTTCCAGCCATAGCCGCGATGATCAGTAATATGATAAAGCCTAAGAGTGTCATTTGTTACCTCCGTTACTCTCTGTCCTGGTAACTACCTTGACAATGTCATGTTTAGACATGTCACCCTGAGCGAAAGCGAAGGGTCTCGTTTGCCAGGAACGAGATTCTTCGCTAACGCTCAGAATGACACTGAGAAGAAGTAGAACATGACATTGTCAAGCTACTCAGCCACCCTTGCGAAGGTTGCGAATAACCTAGCTAACAGGTCAGGTTTCGGCAGGCCAAGGCATTTTCGCTCTGAAAACTCTCACCAAACCTTCGCAAGGGTTAGGGCCTGAGTAGTTACCCGTCCTGACAGTCCGGACCGTTGTTACAAAAACCAATTTGAGTATACCCCCTAACCATCACCCCATCAATGGGGAATGTTCCTGCCTACAGGTAGGGATTCCCCTAACCCTACCGATAGGTGTTTCCCTATTCTCACCTTCCTATTCCATTTGCAGGCAAATATGTTATAATGCAATTATACAAAAGTCAAGAGCTTTCCTGAGAGTTTTTGGTAAAACAGGTGGTGAAGTAATGTTTGAGGCCTTGTTTGAAGCCGCACCTGATGCTATCGTGCTCGTTGACCGCGATGGTCGCATCGTGCGTGTTAACCAGCAGGTGGAGACGATGTTCGG
>JAHELX010000550.1 GCA_024643945.1 Anaerolineales bacterium | reverse complement strand
CCGATTCTGAGTGCTCTTGGCCGTCAAAAGAGAGCAAAATAGGCTCGTCGTCGCGGATGGTGGCGACGTGCACGGGGCGGGTCCAGATGCGTTGGATGTTGGCCAGGGTGGCGTGTGCGTACTCCAGGTCGAGTTCCACGCCATCATATCGGTGACGCAAGAGCAATTCGCCCCGGTTGCGGAAGTTGCCATCCTCAACCAGGATGATAGGCCGCCCGCCATTGGTGAGTTGAACCAGGAGCGCCTGCTTCACCCGGTCGAAGTCCCGGCTGACGATTTCGTAGAAGGTCTCATCACCTTCCTCGACTTCGTCATACACGAAAAGTTTCGACTCTAACACAAACTCTCTGGTGAGGAAGGTATCAATGAAGCCCAAATCGTTGTAGATTTTACGGACTTCAAAGATTTTCTCCCGTCCCGCACCCAGTTGCCTGTCCCATGTGCGCTTGGCGGCCATGTCGGTGCATTCCTCCCACGCTTTGCCAAAGCGCCCCTTGTTCCATCGGTCTTCGATGTCTCGGAAGAGCTCGACGCCCAGTTTGTAGGGATTGAGCCGGCCAGGTGAAATGGCCATCGTGCCCGAGTGGTGGCTAGCGTAGTCCACCACCTCGGCCGGTTCCAGGATGCCGCTCTCGGTCATGATCTTACTATGCCAATACGAGGCCCAGCCTTCGTTCATGATCTTGGTCTGGCGCTGAGGCAAGAAGTAGTAACTCTCTTCTCGGATAATCGCCAGCACATCGGCCTGCCAACTTTTGAGCGGAGCATTGGCCAGCAAAAAGTAGAGTACATCGCGCTGGGGTTGAGGTGGGAATTTACGCTGCTCTTGCTCCTTCTCCTGGCGCTCGCGTTCGGCTGCGAGCACATCCGAGGGGTTCACAAAGCGATCCATATACTCTTTGGCCCGGAACCGGCTAACCTGGATGGGCTCGTCCTGGTCTTCGTCGAAGGTGATCGGCAAGGTGTCGTCGAAGGCAGCGTTGGGATCAATCAAGTCGTCTATGGAGAGGCATACATCCAGGAAGCGCTCTACCTCCTCGGCGCCAAAGCGGTCCACATAGCGCCGTACCCGGGTGCCATGGTTGGCCATCTCGTCCAGCATTCGCCGATTGGTGTGGCCGAACCACATGTTGTTCTTAAAGAAATCGGAGTGAGCGTACACGTGAGCCATCACCAACTTATGATCCACCCATTTGTTGTGCTCCAAGAGGTAGGCGTAGCATGGGTCGTTGTTGATGACCATCTCGTAGATTTTATGCAAGCCGTAGGCATAGCTGCGCTTGAGCCGTTCGTACTCCATACCAAAGCGCCAGTGTGGGTAGCGAACGGGAAAGCCATCATAGCCGGCCACCTCATTCATCTCTTCAAAGGTGAGCACTTCAAAGGCTACGTTAAAAGGGTTCAGCCCATACGTTATCGCTTTTTCATGAATTTCCAGGTTTAGCTCGCGTAACGTGCTGTAGTCATTCACATTGATCATTAGCTATCATCCATTAATCCACAAATTTGCCTAATTCCCTTTGCCCAAGAAATCTTTAATCGAGTCGAGAATGGCATCCCGGTCGGGGATGAGGGAGGTGATGAGACGGGGTGTGCCATCGGGATAGGAGGCCTCGGGCGCCTCGGCAAAATAGTCCCGCAGGACTTTGATGAATTGCCCGCTGCCATAGCTACGCACCTGTCCATAGCCGAACATGTTGAGCTTGGGCAGCATCTGCTTCACAGCCTGGCAAGCGCGCTCGATGTCGTCGTTCCAGTTGTCGCCGTCAGAGAAGTGAAAAGCATAGATATTCCAGGCGTCCAGCGGGTGGTCCTGGTCTATGAGCTGATCGGCCAGCAGATAGGCAGACGAGATGGCTGTGCCGCCGCTCTCACGCAGATGATAGAAAGTGTGCTGGTCTACCTCTTGCGCTCTGACGTCATGGACGATATAGCGGCTCATGGTGTTGCGATACTGGGAGCGCAGCCAGGTCTCGATCCAGAAGATCTCAGTGCGCACGATATCTTTTTGTTCGCGTCCCATCGAGCCAGAGACGTCCATCATGTAGATGATGGCGGCATTAGCCTGGGGCTCAGGCTGCTCTTTCCAGGAGCGATAGAATTTGTCTTCCCGGATCGGAATGACGCGGGGAGTGCTTGGATTGTAATCGCCAGAGGCAATCTGTCGTTTGAGGGCATGTTTGTAAGTCCGCTTGAAATGACGCAAGGTCTCGGGCCCTGTCCGGCGGATGCTGGTATAGCGATCTTTTTGACTGAACAGATGATCTTTGCCGCGAGGCTCAATGTGGGGCAGCTCGAGCATCTCGCCCAACAATTGAGCCAGTTCTTCCAGGGTTAGCTCCACCTCCATGATGTGAGCTCCCGGTTGATCGCCCGCGCCGGCGCCACTCCCCTCGCCCGGCTGACCGCGACCGAGGACGTCACCTACGTCGCCTTCCCCCTGGCCTACACCCTCCATTCCACCCGGGTCAAAACGGAAGTGGGGGGTGTCCACGCGGGGGATGGGGATGCTGACCAGGTTTTTGCCCTTTCTGCCCAGCAGTTCACTGTGCGAGATATATTTCTTTAGTTCCTTGCGGACGCGCCCCTTGATGATTTCTCGATAGCGGCCGTTGTCGCGTTCGATTCGGTTTGCCATCGCATTACCCCGTGTCGCCCCGAGCGAAGATAGAAGCTACGTAGTTCAAGGTATCGGTAGCGCAGATGTCGCAGTAACCATAGTCGCGGATCAGGCGAGTCTTGACCGCGTCAATCTTTTCCTGTGTCTCGTGATCCACCACGCTGGTGATGAGGGTTGTGAGCTTGATGCTGTCCTTCTTGTCCTCAAAGAGCTTGAGTTCCAGCGCCTTTTGCAGGCGGGCGTCAGACTTGTAGTCGAAGGTCTTACCCTCGAGCGCCAGTGCACCGATGTAGTTCATGATTTCGCGCCGGAAGTCGTCCTTGCGGCTCTCTGGGATGTCTATCTTTTCCTCGATGGAGCGCATTAGCTTCGCGTTGGGCGCCTCATCCTGGCCGGTGTACTTGTTCTTCACCTTTTCTTTGCGGATGTAAGCCTTCACGTTGTCAATGTAGTTGGCAAAGAGCGCTTTGATGCCCGCCTCGTCGGCCGAGATGGCACGCTGGACTTCGCCCTTCACAATGTCACTGTACTCATCCTTCACCAGGGTCAGCAACTCGCGGTAACGCGCGCGCTGTTCTTCGCTGGTGATAAGCGAATGGTGGCTTAGACCTTCCACCAGTTCGTTCATCACCATAAAGGGGTTCACGCATCCCTCTTTCTGGTTGACTAAGGCATTGCTGATCTTGTCCTGGATGTAGCGAGGCGAAATGCCCTCCATCCCTTCGCGTTTGGCCTCGGCTTTCAACTCCCGGATACTGTCCTCGGTGAAACCCTCCACCAGTTGACCGTTGTAAAGCTTGAGCAGTTGCATCAGGGTGAGGTTGTGCTTCTTGGGCTCTTCCAGGCGGGTCAGCACTGCCCACATGGCCGCTACCTCAACCACGTGAGGCGCGATGTGGCAACCCTTCACCCGATCCGGGTTGTAGTCCTTCTCGTAGATCTTGATCTCATCTGATAGACGGGTGACATAGGGGACGTCCACTTTCACCGTCCGGTCGCGCAGCGCCTCCATGTATTCATTGGATTGTAGTTTGCGGTATTCGGGCTCGTTGGTATGACCGATAATGACTTCATCAATATCGGTTTGGGCGAATTTCTTGGGCTTGATCTTGTGCTCCTGGCTGGCCCCCAACAAATCGTAAAGGAAGGCGACGTCGAGCTTGAGCACTTCGATGAACTCGACCAAGCCCCGGTTGGCAATGTTGAATTCCCCATCGAAGTTGAAAGCGCGCGGGTCAGATTCCGAGCCGTATTCGGCAATCTTCCGGTAGTTGATGTCGCCAGTCAGTTCCGTCGAGTCCTGGTTCTTCTCGTCTTTGGGTTGGAAGGTGCCAATGCCCAGGCGATCTTTTTCCGAGAGGCCCAAGCGTCGCACCTGTACGTGCTCCACCATCTTGGACCAATCGCCGCCGTACCGGTCCATCAACTGGTTGTAATAGAAGCGGCAGGCAGGACACAAGTCCCCTTCGATAATGGGTGAAGACTCAAGGGTGTGGTTGAGTTGGGCCAAGAGTTCCTCGCGCAATGGAGCTGGCACCAGATGTAACGGTTCCTCGTGCATTGGGCAAGGGAACGTCTCGCCATCTATCTGCCAGCTAAAGGTGTACATCGCTCCCTCGTCCGTTCGGGAGTAGGCTTCCAGGCCCTTCTTGAGCAAGCGGACAATCGTGCTTTTGCTGGAACCCACCGGGCCATGCAACAGCAACACCCGGCGCTCGGCACCGTACCCGTGCGCCGCAGCCTTAAAGGACTGCACCAGCTCCATCAACGCGCGGTCCAGGCCAAAGACGGCGTCTTTACCCCCCTCAATTGGGTCGTCGAAGAAGTTGTAGTGGATGATCTCCTGCCGGTTCTCGACATAGGTTTCGTAGCCGTAGGAGAGGATCATGTCGTAGATACGTTGGAAGG
>JAHELX010000549.1 GCA_024643945.1 Anaerolineales bacterium | reverse complement strand
CCGTCAGCTATTGGCAGCACGACCACTGGGAGATCCACGTGCTCAACGCGGATGGCAGCGGGCGTGTCCGCCTGACCCAAACATCCATACGGGCAATCCTGGAGCAGCAGATCAACGGGCAGATGCCAAAATCTTGGAACAACGTCGCCCCAACTTGGTCGCCGGATGGCTCTCAAATCGTTTTCCTGAGCGACCGGAGCGGCCAGTGGGAAATCTGGATCATGAACGCTGACGGAAGCAATCAGCATCCACTGGTTTCGGCCGATGCGCTGGATGAGGTGACGCTGCAGTACAACGGAATGGAGGAGCGAATGCTCTCGTGGCAGTGAGTCCCACGATTTTACACAAGGCACAAAAGTTTTCTAAAGGGAATCTCGATTGAAGCGCTGTGCGGCATTACCTTGGTTGGGTATCACTTGGTCCATGAACTTCCTTTGGCGCATGCTGCATAACCTTTCGGCTGACGGGTTGCGGTTCCTGATTGGGTTGCACATTGCATTGCACTGGGGCTGGATCGTTCCGATGTTTCAGCTATCAAGTGTGCAGGGAGAGATGCGTTGAGCACAATATCTATCGACACACTGCGATCATGGGCTACGCGGGAACGGGTGCGGTCACGCACCTCTGTACCACGCCCCATTGCGCTAGCAGTAGTCGTGATTCTGGCAGCGGCGCTGCGCTTTGCTAACCTGGCAGCGCTGGGTTATGCGAACCATTACTACACTGCCGGGGTCGCGAGCATGCTCCAGTCCTGGCATAATTTCTTCTTCGTCGCCGCTGAGCCAGGCGGTTCGGTGAGCATTGACAAGCCCCCGGTAGGGCTCTGGCTCCAGGTGATCTCGGCTTATATCTTCGGCGTCAACGGCTTCGGCGTGCTGCTGCCGCAGATGCTGGCCGGCATCCTGTCGGTGATCGTTCTCTACCACCTGGTCCGGCGCTGGTTCGGGATGAGGGCAGGCCTGCTGGCGGCGCTGGCGCTGGCGATCACACCGGTGGTCGTCGCCACCGATCGCAACAACACCATGGACAGCACGCTGATCCTGACGTTGCTGCTGGCGGCCTGGGCTTTCATCCAGACGACCGAGAGGGGCAAGCTGCGTCACTTGCTGCTGGGTGCGGCGCTGGTGGGGATCGGCTTCAACATCAAGATGCTCCAGGCCTTCCTGCCACTGCCGGCGTTCTACGCACTCTACCTGCTGGGGGCGAAGGCGGGCCTGGGGCGCAAGCTGGCCAACCTGGCGCTGGTGAGCATCCTGCTGCTGGTCGTCTCGCTCTCTTGGGCTGTCATCGTCGATCTGACGCCAGCCGACCAGCGCCCCTATGTCGGCAGCAGCGGCAACAACTCGGTGCTCAACCTCATGCTCGGCTACAACGGCATTGAGCGCCTGACCGGCATGGGTGGACGCGGTGGTTTCCTCAGCGGTCTCTTCGACGGCGACGGGGATGGCATGAATCGCGGCTTCCCCCAGCGGGGCGTGGCTGGCGCCCCGCTGCCCGGGACGAACAGTATCTCTCCACAACAGGGCACGGATGGCGCGAACGATGGCTTCCTACAGCCAGGCACCAGTGGAACAGACGGTTGGTTACCGCGGCCGGGCGCGAACGGTGGCTTCCCAGGTGGCGGTCCAGGGCCGCGCGGTGGCTTCCGGGGCGGCTTGGGCGGGACCGGGCAGGCCGGTCTGCTGCGGCTGTTCACCCCGCCTCTCGCTAAGGAAGTGAGCTGGCTGTTGCCCTTTGGCCTGTTCAGCGTAGTGCTGCTCGCCTTCCGCACGCGCCTGCGCTGGCCGCTTGCCCAGTATCGGGGAGCTACGCTGCTCTGGGGCGGCTGGCTGCTCACTGGCGGCGTCTTCTTCAGCGTCGCCGGCTTCTTCCACGAGTACTACCTGTCGATGCTGGCACCACCGCTGGCCGTGCTGGTCGCGATCGGCGCCGTCGAGCTGTGGCGCATCCGCGAAGAACAGCCGTGGCTCGCCATAGGTCTGTTGCTGCTGGCGGCCTCTGGTACGCTGGGCTTGCAGATTGCCACCGCGCAGGCATTCGTTGGTGACGTCTGGTGGCTGGCAACTGGCGTTGTGCTCTTTGTGATCGGCGCCGTGCTTCTGGTGGTGGCGGCGAGCCGTCGCCTGCGCCGCATTATGCTGGCCGGCTTTATCACCGTCATCGCCGCCCTCCTGATCACCCCGGGTATCTGGTCGGCGCTGACGACGATGAATTCCAGCGCCAATCAGTCGCTGCCGAGCGCCTACAGTGGACAGCCCTCGGGGCCGGCGAACGGCGGTGATGTGCGGGTGAACTGGGCGCTGCTCGACTACCTGGAGGCCAACACGCGGGATACGAAATACCTGATCGCCGTGCCAAGCTCAATGCAGGGTTCTGACTATGTGCTGGCGACGGGGCGTCCGGTGCTCTATCTCGGCGGTTTTATGGGCAGAGACCAGGCCACTACCGGCGACGATTTGGCCCAAATGGTCGCCGCCGGCGAGCTGCGCTATATCTACTGGAACAACGATGGAGGCAACGGGTTTGGCGGTGGAGGTGACAGTCAGTCGAGCATCTCGGCCTGGGTCACCAGTTCATGCATGGCAATTGAAGACTTTGATACGGTCACGCGCAATGCGGGCGCACCGGATGGCACCTCTGGGGTCGGGGGGCCGGGAGACATGCAGGTGACGCTCTACTATTGCGAAAGCTAGTAAAAAATCAGGCTCATGTCTAGAACTAGTGCAAAGTGACCGGCACTTATTGTCACTTTTAATGAAAGAATTGGAAAGGTTAAAGTGCCGGTCACTTGTGCTGAATATGAGCCAAAAATTAAACTCTTATAGGAAAATATAAGCTGAAGCCCCGGACTGCACAAAAGACACAGAAGTTTTCCATCGGTTTTCCATAATCACCGGCTAGAATAGAGACAGTACCAACCAAACGGGCTCAAGCCCGATAAGTTGAAAGGAGAAGCACATGAGCAAATTCTGGAAAGTGGCGGGTATCGCCACACTGGTCGCAGTGGTAGGGGTGGTGGCCGTGGCCGGCTTCGCCCTGGCCCAGGCGCCCACACCCACGCCCGGTGGCGGCCTGGGGCCTGGCCCTGGCTTTGGCTGGATGGGAGGTGGCGACTGGAGCACCTTCGACGCGGCAGCCGAGGCGCTGGGGTTGAGCCCTGAGGAGCTCTTTACCGAGTTGCACTCGGGCAAGACGCTGAGCGACCTGGCCACGGAGAAGGGTGTGGACCTGCAAGTGGTCCAGGGTGCGATGGATGCTGCCAGGAAGGAAGCCATGCAGCAGGCCATCGAGCAGGCGGTGACGGATGGTCAAATCAGCCGCGAGCAGGCCGACTGGATGCTTCAGGGCCTCGAGCAGGGCTGGATGGGCGGCCGTGGCTTCCCAGGTCACGGCTTCGGTCCCGGGGGCTTGAATCCCGGGGGCCAGGTCCAGCCTCAGGGGTCACGCTTCCAGGGACGCTTCGCCGCGCCGGGCCAGGCGCTCTAGCCCGGCGTGACGGCCGGTGCGGACCACCTGCATCACCCGCACCGTTCGAACCACTGTGTGGGGCGGGGGAGATGCAAGTCGGGCTCCCCCGCCCAATCTTTTGGCGCACCCGCAGGGCTACCCGCAGGGCTATCAGTTTGTCAGTTTGTCAGTTTGTAGGAGAGATGAGATGAACAGACATGGCGTTTCGTTTTATACAATGGTAAGCCTTGGCATCGTTTTGATGTTAGTGTTGCTGGCAGGCGCTGCCTTTGCGGGCGGAGTGGTTGTGGCTCCCTACCTGAGCGGCCAGGTCCAGGCTGCTGCTGGCGAAGGGGTGATTGAGTTTTCTCCAACCACGGTGGCAGCACCGGCCCTGCAAACGAATGATATCTTAGCCACGTTCGAGAGTGCTTTGACTGACGTTTACCAGAGAGCACTTCCCTCAGTGGTAGATATTCAGGTGACGCAGAGAGTCGTCGCTGGGACGGTCAACCAGTTTGGCTTTGGTTTCGGGCAGCAGCCGCAAGATTTTCTGCGCCAGGGCGAGGGATCGGGGTTTGTATGGGATGCAGATGGCCACATCATCAGCAACTATCACGTGGTTGAAGATGCCGAAACGGTAAAGGTAAGCTTTGCGAATGGCACCAGTGCGAGGGCGGAAGTCATTGGCACTGATGCCGATGCGGACCTGGCGGTGCTGAAAGTCGATCTGCCGGCTTCTGAGTTGAAGCCCCTGGTTCTGGGAGACAGTGATGATCTGAAAGTCGGCCAGTTGGCCATCGCCATCGGCAATCCCTATGGACAGGACTTCACGATGACCAGTGGCATTGTCAGCGCGGTGGGGCGGATTATTAGCAGCGGCAACAGTTCCTTCTCAATCCCGGAAGTCATTCAGACCGATGCCTCTATCAATCCCGGTAACTCGGGGGGGCCACTTCTCAACTGTCACGGGGAAGTGATTGGCATTAATACCATGATTATCAGTGAAAGCGGCTCCAATGCCGGCGTTGGCTTTGCCATACCGATCAACATTGCCAGGCAAATCCTCCCCACCCTGATCGCCGG
>JAHELX010000548.1 GCA_024643945.1 Anaerolineales bacterium | reverse complement strand
GCCCAATGGTCCCGAGCGAAGCCCCCCGCGGGGCTGCACAGGGGAAAGCCCCCCACGGGGCTGCACAGCCCCACAGGGGGGCTTCGCTCGGGAAAGCCCCCCCACAGGGCAGGTTGCCGCTGAGGCCAGCCTGATTGATGGGCTGCTGGTATCCTTCTTTCCCTTTGTCCAAAATGCCAGGCAGATCCTTCTGAAAACTAGGTTGCGCCGGTCCAAAAACTGGGGTAAAATATCAATAAGTGATGATTTCTACTTGTCTTCCTTTTTTCAACCCCTCAATTCGTCCACGAATTCCGCGTTACGTATCAGTTGTTTAAGAACATAATCCACTTCGTTCCCAGCAGAGGCGGCTGTCCTCGCCGAAACCGCGGGCGCGGGAAGCGGCGACCAACCGCAGCGCCGGACACACAAAATTGGGATAGACGCCAACCGGCCGATTATCGTGGAAGGACCCAGGCAAGGCGCCCTGGCGCCGACCGACTGCGCGCGTAACCCTCCTCATTTGCGGATGGCGAGGAGACATTCTGAAGAAACACTTGTCCCACACTAGATACTTGTATATCCAGAAGAGCGGAGGCCTAGCGATGGATGCTCAGAGTATCAACGTAATTGCTGCTGCCGCTGTAGGTATCCTTTCTCCCTATTTGGCTAAGACGGGAGAGGTCGCGGCCAAAGAATTGGGTGAGGATTTATACAATCTCTTAAAAGCTCGCCTGGGCAAGAAACCGGCGGCGCAGGAAACCTTAAGCGATTTGGAGGCTGCGCCTGAGGACCCTGATCTTCAGGCCACATTGCGCGTCCAACTTAAGAAACTTCTAGCCGAGGATGAGGAATTCGCTGACCAGCTTCGGGGGTTCTTGGAAAAAGCGGGGCAGACAGAAACCGGATCCATCGTCATAAAGCAAGTTGCAGGGGACAATGCCAAGCAGTTTGGCCAGGTGTTTGGCGACATCACCATTGGCCAGGATTAGATTACCTGGAAATGTCTGGAACAGCGGACAAGCAGCCGAGCAACGAGCGCCAGCCGTTGACTAAGATTGAGCAACGAGCAGGTGATCAATCCTACCAGTTCGGCCAGGTTCTCGGGGATGTCAGCATAGAAAAAGTCTACCAACTCCTGTCACCTACGTCGGTAGTGATCATTCTGGCCGCCATTGCCATCGTAGTAACAGGTTCGTTCTACCTGTATCGCTTGGCTCAGAAACCGTCCCGTATGACGGGCGATTTCAACATCGCCGTTGCCCGCTTCGGCGAGGTAACGGAGCAAGGTCTGGCATCGTCCACGCTGGCGACCCAGCTCAGCAAGATGCTGTTTGATTTCCTGGACAGCGAATACAAGGCGACAGATTTTGGCCTGGATGTCCAGGTTGCCCACAGGAAGCTCCCTGTTCTGACCGAAGATCGGGAAGCGGAGCAGCTAGCCCAGGATATCAATGCGGATGTGGTGATCTACGGCAGCATGTACGTACTTGGGAATGAAGCCCGGCTTGATCCCAGGTTTTACGTTGCCAACCAACCTGATACCAGCGAACTGGCCGGTCCGCATCGATTTGGCGTTCCTGTAGAATTCGACACCACAAGCCTTGATTTATACGACAAAGTTAACCTTGAATTACAGCCACGCGCCGCGATTTTGGTGCACTTCACCGAGGGCCTGGCTTACTTCTCTGGTGGCCATTATCAAGAGGCGTCACACATCTTCCGGCGAGCCGTGCGCGAGGCAGAGAGCTATCAGCCCTTCGACGGCCAAGAGGTGATCTATGTTTTTGCGGCGCAGGCAGACTGCGTCCAGGGCAACTACGAACAAGCCATGACGTATCTGGACCGGGCCCTGGAGCTTAACCCCGAGTACGCCAGGGCTTATATCGCGCGTGGGAACGTCTACTACACCCAGGCAGTCGAATCCGCGTACGATGTAAACAAACTGTCCCAGGCCCTTGCCGAATACGAGCACGCAATCCAGGCGGAGGACCAGCAACCGGGAGCCTATGTTAGAGAGAAGGCAAACGTCGCAATGGGCAACGTTTACGTTATCCGGGCCCAACAAACCCACGATCCTGCTATGTTTGAACAAGCAATAGATCACTACAGCCAGGTGATAGGCGAATACGAGGAAACCAAAGGAGAGAGAATAAGGCAGTTGGCGGCGATCGCCTACTTTGGATTGGGAGCTGCTTACGAAAGGCAGCATAGCTACGCACAGGCCGAAGAGGCCTACCAGCGCTGTGCTGAAATCGCCACAGATGCCGACTTACGCTCTAGAGCCGAGAATCAGCTTGAGGTAGTCGTGCAGTAGCGGTTGACTGAGATAGCCTTCCGAGCGGCAACCAGGGGGAGAAAGTCAATGAAGACGCACATGCTCGGTCTGCTAGCTTATCTAGGTGTTGCGCTGTTGGTATTGATCAGCAGCCTGGCCTGTGGGCTCTCTGATTTCAGCAAGAGGTCAAGGCCCACGCCGGACGGCGACGCTCAACTCTCGTGGCTGCGCACACCATATCCGACCTTCACGCCCACCGCTATTCAACTGTATCCACCCCCCCTGACAGAAACACTACCCCCATCGCCCACACCTACTTCGACCAGGTTACTGCCGTCGACTCCGGGCCCTACCGGGCCGCCCAGTGTTACGCCCACTGCCACCGCTTCACTTACCTCCACCCCCCTGGGGCCACCCAGCGTGACCCCAACTCCAAGCGCCACGAGTACCCCATTTCCCACACCGACGCCAACTCCAACCCAGTCTCCCACGGCCACATCTTCACCCACGTTCACGCCTACTCCAGTGCCAAGCGCAACGCCAACTGCGCCACCGCATCCTATACATACGCCTGTCCCCCCCTCGCCGACGGACACACCGCCACCAACACCGAACACGACTCCTATTTCGCTGGTTCCGGGGACCCCGACCCCTACGCCGACGTACTCCTCGTCGGCTACACCAACACCAACCCTTACTCCAATTGCGCCGCCGCATCCGCCTGCCCCTGAGCGTCCCATTTACGGATATCACTCAGGAGCGATAGCTTTTTCACCGGACGGGGCCCTATTGGCCTCGACATTTCCGGCTTACATGGAACAAGAGGGACAAGAACAGGAGCTACAAGTATGGCAAGTGAGTGATGGAACTCTGCTTCATACCTTCCCAGCCCGCCCAGTATGCTGCCGGACAAGTGTCGCCTTTTCACCGGATGGGGAGATATTGGCCGAAGGCACGCCAGCAGACTCGCTAGGCGGGGAAGGGTACGTATTGTTGTGGCAGGTGAGGGATGGCACTCTGCTCAGCGCACTGGAAGACGTTGGCCGGGTGATCAGCATGGCCTTTGCGCCGGATGGAAGCATACTGGCCACCAGTTTGGGTGACGGGCGTGTCCGCCTGTGGCGGCTAAGCGATGGCAGCCTGCTACACACGCTATACGGAGAGACATACGAATATCCACGAGATGGGGAGTATGGATTGGCCTTCTCGCCGGATGGGACGATATTAGCCGCCGGTTCACCTGAAGGCGTAGTGCGCTTGTGGCGGACGAGCGATAGTACATTGCTGCATGCTCTGCGGGGACATACGGGCATGGTGACAAGTGTAGCCTTTTTGCCAGATGGGAGCGGACTGGCCTCTGGGGCGCTTGATGGCTCAGTGCGTTTATGGCGGGTGAGCGATGGCAGTTTGCTGCGTTCTCTTGAACACCCTTACGAAGTGTCTGCTATAGCTTTCTCACCGGATGGGACCAGGCTGGCTTCCGGTCCGGAGTCTGAGTGCAGCGCATATGCTGACACCGTGCACGTGTGGCGGGTGAGCGATGGCCAGTTGCTGCACAACCTCGAGGGTCACACGTGTCACGTACTAGAGTTGGCTTTTTCACCGGATGGATCGATCTTGGCCTCGGCCGCGGATGTTGCCGATGGGGTGCGGCTGTG
The DNA here is from genome assembly GCA_024643945.1 of Anaerolineales bacterium. The sequence continues at coordinate 618 of JAHELX010000548.1, read as the reverse complement.
GCAGATGAGCGATGGCAAGCCCCTACGCGTTCTGGGGCGGGAGCCACAGCCGGTTACAAGTGTGGCCTTTGCGCCGGATGGCCAGACCTTAGCCGCAGGCTCCGATGATGAAACGATGCGGCTGTGGCACGTGATGGACGGCACCTTGCTGCGCACCTTGAAGTTTGAGAGTGATGTCCAGAGTGTGACCTACTCACCGGACGGGATGGCGCTGGCCGTGGGGCTGCAGGCAAATACGTCAGGCGAAAACTGGGCCTTTGGCTGTGGCGACTGCAACGGAGGAACACAAGTGTGCGATGTCAGCAACTTCGACGCCATACGCAGCCTGGACCTGAGTTACTCAACAAGTGTCTCCTACTCGCCGGATGGGGAGATACTGGCTTCCGGTTCTTACCGCTATGTGCGGTTGTGGCAGGTGAGGGATGGTACCCTGTTTCGCGGCATCTCGCTAGATGTACAACCACATTCATCATTCAGCTATTGGCGGACCAGTGTGGCATGGTCGCGGGATGGGGGTTTACTGGCCGCTGGATGGAATTATGCTCTTGGTGGAGTGCAGTTGTGGGGGGTGTACACCGACCCCTTGACAAGTACGCTTGTGTACTCGGGGGCGGTGCA
>JAHELX010000547.1 GCA_024643945.1 Anaerolineales bacterium | reverse complement strand
CTGGTGGCCGTGGGGCAAGTCGCTGGCTGGCAGCTAGCCGCCGAGATGCTCCACGTGCCGCTGGGCGTGCTTGGCTTCGTCGCAGCGTGCACGGCAGCGGTCATCCTGTTGCGGTTACAGCCGGCGTCTCAGGAGATTGGAGATTCTCCAATCTCCCCTGGCCTACCCACCAGCCCGCCCTGCCTGCCCCGTGCCGGGACGGTGCACCTGTCGGCGCGGCACCCTGGCCCGCGTGGCGGAGCCAGGACGGGCAGGTGGCTCGCGCCAGCCCTGGTCCCGTCCCGGTCCCAGGACGGGGCGGGCCGGGGGGCAGGCAATCTCCAATCTCACCCAACGCCAAAGCGTCCAATCTGGCTGGCGCCCGCCCTGGCGGCGACCATCCTGGTAATGGCACTCATCTACACCCCACGACCGCAGACAGGATTGACGCAATCACCACCAGCCTGGGAATTTCCAGCCGGCCTCGTCACCGAGCCTATGCCACTTAGGCCCGACGAGGTCGAATGGCTAACACGCGACGGAGCCGAATCGGCTGATCGGCGACGCTTCGAATGGCGCGGTATCACCGGCTCAATGATTCTCATCACCAGCACCACCTGGCGCGCCCAGCATCGACCGGAGCGCTGCTTCGAAGTCTACGGGCTGTCACTTGACGACTCGCGCACCTATCTTGTAGCCCCCAATTTCCCGGTGCGCTTCGTCTCCTTGAGCGATGGCGATGGTCACGTCCGGTCGTCAGCGACTTACTGGCTTCAATCGGCTGACCGTACCACCGACGACTATGGGACACGCATCTGGGCTGATCTGGCGCCCAAGCGCCAGCGATGGGTCCTGGTCACGATCTTGTTCGACGGTGAGTACGACCCGCACACCGTCGAGATCCAAGCATTCTACACTGCACTGCACGCTGCTGTGGCACAGAGTCTTAAAGGAGGTCCGTCATGACGAATGAACAGGCACAGACATATGTTCGCAAGATCACCAATCCGCGCGGCTGGGCTTACGGCCTATTCTGGTCGTGGAACATCATCTTCCTGGCGTTCATGTTCCTGGGCTTTGCTCCGACCGTGCTGCCAGAAATGATGACTGCGGTCCACGCAGGTATGATCCCACCGGCCTTCCTGGTCTACGCTGGGTTGCTGACTGCGATTCCAGTAGTCGCCCTGATCCTGGGGTTGACCGTTCTGCGCCGGTCGCCTGGCCGGCTCCTTGCCCTCGGCTACGGAGTCGAGGGGCCATTGATGTTCGCGCTGGCCACCCGTTTCTTCATAGTGCGCCAGATGACGCCGGCCATCACTTTTATGCTGTCAATCGCCGGGCTGGGCATAGCGGCCCTCCTGTGGCAACTCCTCGATCGGGACATCCATACGCGTGGACCGCTGCTGGCCCACTTGCGAACGGTTGGCCTGACCCTGTTGCTCATCATTGGCCTGTACGCCAGTGTCTGGATTGCCTTCTACGTCCTGCCGGTCGCCTACGTGGTATGGGAGTCCCTCGGCGATCTCCTGCGCCACGCCCCCGAGTGGCGCTATGTGCCCCTCTGGATTCTGGGAACGGTCCTGCTGGCCTACACGGCAACCCTGTTCGTCGTCATGCCGATCGCCGTGCCGATCCTTTACATCCGGGCGTGGTGGCGTGGCGCGCGCGATCTCGCCGCAGGTTTTGGTCGACTACGCACCACCACACTCACGACGGCCGTACTTGTCGCATGTGCAGTGCTCTTCGTACAAACCAACCGCCAGCCACAGCACCTGGCGTTCGCGCTACTCAAGACGCCACCCTCCACCGCGACCGAGGCTCAGGCACTCCTGGATCGCCGGGAAGCGATCCGCGCTGGCCTTCTCAATACTTATCTTGCCCCCGTCCGTTATCTCAGCGCCGTGGGCGAGGTACGCCATGTGCGCGACATGTACGAGTGGACGCTCCATATGTCGCCGAAGAGTGCCATGAACATCGAGCAACTCTACGAGACTGTCGCGCGCCCCGTGCTCTACGTGCCGGTCCACGCGCCGGAGCCCGCTACCACAACGGATAATCAAGCGCTGCGCGAGGAGCCTGTCGAGGCTGCCAAGCTGTACGAAGCGTTTTTCGACCAGCCCATCATCGAGGGCGAGCGCGACACCATTGTCCGCGCTGTGCGTTCTACCTGGTCCATCGACCAGGCGCGGTCCGCCTGGCAATCGGTCGACGACCGCGAGGTTCACCTCATGCGCCAGGAAATTACGGTGGCCGAGAACGATGACTGGGCTGAAGTCGAACTATACGAGGTTTACCAAAATCAGACAGGCCAGCGCCAGGAGGTCGTTTATTACTTCAGCCTGCCCGAGTCGGCCGTCATCACCGGGTTGTGGCTCGGCAACAGCCCGGACCGCGATGCACGATTCAGCTATCGTGTCTCGCCCCGGGGTGCAGCACAGGCACTTTACCGCAACGAGGTGGGATATTACCGAGACCCGGCGCTGGTCGAGCAAATCGGGCCACGCCAGTACCGGCTGCGAATATTCCCGGTGCAGCCGCCAATCCCGCGCTGGGACGAGACCTCAAAGCGCTCGATCATCCAGGAGGGGCCACCACTTCACATGTGGTTGACCTGGCGCGTGTTGGCCAGCGGGGACGCGTGGCCTCTGCCGCACCTGGCCGAGAAGCGCAACGTTTACTGGGACTCTGCGTCGGTGCGGCTGGTGAACGGCGAGCCGATGGCGGTCGAGGGAGATGCCTGGTTGCCGGCATCTGTACCGGCCACATCGCCGGTAAACCCGGCCGTCCACCGCGTCGACTTCCCTACTGGCGAGACCGTCATAGCCCATCCTGTTTCGGCTAACGACCTGCCCCCAGTTCACGACGATCTCCGGCTCGCGATCGTCCTTGACCGCTCGCGCAGTATGGACGAGCACGCGGCCGAGGTGAAGGCAGCGATGGCCCAATTGACCACGGCGACGGGGCCAGAGTCGACCGTCGACGTCTATCTCACGGCATCTAAGTACCGCGGCGAAGCTCCCTCGCGCATTGGCCTGGCTGCGCTCGATCCCGATAGCATCATGTTTTATGGTGGCCAGAACGCGGCTGAACTTCTGGCTCAATTCGATACACTGCAAGCCGGGCAGGAGTATGATGCCGTCTTTGTCCTCACCGACGGCTCGGGTTATGAGCTGGGGGCTGGCGATGTCGAGCTCCCGATACCCGATGCGCCGGTATGGATGGTTCACCTGGGCGAGGACTTTCCCCTGGGTTACGACGATGGGACGTTGGAGGCGATCCAGGCCAGCGGCGGCGGGGTAACCGGGAACATAGAAGAAGCGCTGATCCGATTGGCGGTTGCGCTGGAGGCTGAGCAGAACGCTTCGTCTCCTGATGTGATCGATGGCTACGCGTGGTCGATCATTGCGGCCGAGGCGGCCGAAATGGATGATGCGATGGTCCATATTGCAGGCGACGGCTTTGCCGCCTTAGCGGCCCGCCGCCTCATCTTGGACGCGATGCACCGCCAGCGTGATGCACTGAACCAGACCGCCACTCTCGACCGCCTGCACCGCATCGCCATCGAGCAAGGCATCGTCACGCCCTATTCGTCGATGATCGTGCTCGTCGACCAGCGCCAGAAGAACCTGCTGGACCAGCTTGAGGCGCACGGCGACCGCTTCCAGCGCGAATCCGAGGAGATTGGCGAGACCACACCGCAAAGCCCGTTCAGTGTGACTGGTGTCCCGGAGCCCGAAGAATGGCTGCTGCTCGCCCTGGCAGCAGCGATGCTGATCTGGTTCGTCCGCACGAGGGCGAGTACTTTCCCAATCCACAAACCAGGAGAATAACTTCCATGAAAGACCTAGCGGTTATCGAAACCATTCTACGCAATCGGAACCACTTCTTCAGCGAGATCCGGGACGGGATCAACCTGCAGGAAAAGATACGAGCTATGTTCATCTCCAGCATCGCTTTCCTGGCTGTGTACGGTGCGGTGATGGGGTCGACCCATAGCCTGTGGCAGGCCCTCAGTTCTGCCGTCAAGCTGCCCGTCCTCTTCCTGGTGACGCTGGTTGTGTGCTCGCCCACCCTATATTTCTTCAATGTACTTTTTGGCTCTAGTCAGAGTCTGACCCAGAACATCGCCCTGATTTTGACGGCCATCACCGTCACCGCCGTGCTGCTGCTCAGCTTCGCCCCTATTACGATGTTCTTTTTACTGACGACCAGCCAGTATCAGTTTTTCAAGCTGTTAAACGTCGTGGTCTTCGCCGTCGCCGGCATTATGGGCGTGATCTTCCTGAGCCAAGGCATGGGGGTCGTCTCTGCTTCGGGCAAGGAGGGGGCCGGAGCCCGGCGTATGGTGCTCCGCCTATGGATCCTGGTCTACGCCTTCGTAGGCAGCCAGATGACCTGGACGCTACGGCCCTTCATCGGCGCTCCCGGTATCAAGTTCGAGCTATTTCGCCAGTTGGGGGGTAACTTCTACACCAACATCGTGGCCAGCATTGGTGAAATCCTCGGCTTCGTCGTGGTAAGATAAGATAGGAGGCACTTCATGAACCAGCGAGCGCCGT
>JAHELX010000055.1:4153-17317 GCA_024643945.1 Anaerolineales bacterium | reverse complement strand
GCATTTACTATACGAGTACGTAGTAGGCAATAGGCGATACTATGGCACAACCAGGCCAACCAGCTGGGGAACAAAGGAAAATTCGGGTTCTCATCGTAGACGATATCCCGGAAACGCGTGAGAATCTGCGCAAGTTGCTCTTCTTTGAGTCGGACATTGAGGTGGTGGGGGCTGCCACCAGTGGCGAAGAAGGCATCTCCATGGCTGGCGAATTGCAGCCCGACATCGTGCTCATGGATATCAACATGCCGGGCATTGACGGCATCACCGCCAGTGAGGCGATCACCCAGCAGGTGCCCTTCACCCAAATCGTTATGATGTCGGTGCAGGGGGAGGCCGATTATCTGCGGCGCTCCATGTTGGCCGGGGCCCGGGAGTTCCTCATCAAGCCCTTCTCCAGTGATGAGCTGGTCAGCAGCATCCGCCGTGTCTATGAGTTGGGGGCGAGTCGCCGGCATGCCATGCCGTCTGTGGCCCCCGCTGGTCCAGGCCGGGTTGACCAGGAACGTGCCCCTGCAGAACAGGGAAAGATCGTCGCGATCTTTAGTCCTAAAGGGGGCGTCGGCTGCAGTACGGTGGCGATTAATCTGGCCATTGCCTTACATCAGGCGGAAGGGGGCCAGGTAGCCCTGGTGGACAGTAGCCTGCAATTTGGTGACGTGGCCGTGCTACTCAATTTACAGGCTTCTCGGACCATCGCCGACCTGGCTCCGCACATCGACGAGTTGGATCAGGAATTGCTCGATCACGTCATGCTGGCGCACCACTCCGGTATCAAAGCATTGCTGGCTCCACCTCGTCCTGAGATGGCCGACTTGGTCGCTCCCGGCGTCTTGAACACAATTCTGGAGAAACTGCGGCGCCTGTATGACTACGTCGTGGTAGATACCCCAAGCACCCTGGCCGACCTCACCCTGACCGTTCTTGACGTGGCCGATCGTATCATCCTTATCACCACTCCCGACATCCCCGCCATCAAAAATGCCAAACTCTTCTTTGAAGTAACCGAAGCTTTGGAATATCCATCGGGGAAAACCATCCTTGTCTTGAACAAAGCCGATCGCCACACCAATATCCGCGCCGAAGACATCCAGGCCAGCATTAAATACCCGGTGGCTTCGCAGATTCCTTTGGATGAACGGACTGCTATGACAGCCGCCAATCAGGGCGTGCCCTATATGCTGATCGCGCGCAGCAGTCCGCTGGCGCAGGCGACAATGACACTAGGGCGATATCTGATCAGCACCACGGCCGAAAAAGTGGGTGCCGATGAAGAATCAGGCGAGGCTTCGGGTAAAGCAGCATTGAGCCGTACGTTGGGATAACGTGTGGAAGGTAGGAGCTTAAGCGATGTCACTGTTGAAGCGAATTGAACGAGGACAAGAAGTTGGTGAGGCATCTTCCCGGCTGGAGGAACTCCGTGTGCGACGGGCGCCAGCCGCGCCGACGCGGGACGCTTTTATTGAGCTTAAGGAGCGGATCCAGGATAAGCTAATTGCCGAGCTGGACCCGCAAATGGATATCTCCCAGACCGATGAGGTGCGCCACACCATCGAAGAGATGTATGATCAGATTCTGGCTCAGGAAGGCACTATCCTGACCCGCCAGGAGCGACAGCGCCTCTTTGAGCAAATTGTTGCCGAAATCCTGGGGTTTGGTCCCCTGGAGCCACTGCTGGCTGACGAGTCGATTACCGAGATCATGGTCAACGGACCGCACAGAGTCTTTATCGAGCGCCAGGGGAAACTCGAGAAAGTCAAGATCTCTTTCGAAAGCGACGAACACTTGATGCGTATTATTGACCGTATCGTGTCGCCGCTGGGACGTCGCATTGACGAGAGTTCGCCCTACGTAGACGCCCGCCTGCCCGACGGCTCGCGCGTCAATGCGATTATCCCTCCTCTGGCCCTTAACGGTCCGACCTTGACCATCCGTAAATTCTCCAAAACCCCCCTGACTGTAGATGACCTGGTCCGCTTTGGGTCTATTACCCCGGAGGCCATAGAATTTCTTAATGCGTGTGTGAACGCGCGGCTCAACGTCATCGTATCCGGGGGTACGGGCTCTGGTAAGACTACTTTGCTCAATATCTTGTCTGGCTTCATCCCCGGCGATGAGCGGATCGTTACTGTAGAAAACGCAGCCGAACTACAACTCCGGCAGGAACATGTTGTGACCTTGGAGTCGCGTCCTCCTAATATTGAGGGTAAAGGAGAAGTCACCATCCGCGACCTGGTGATAAACTGTTTGCGTATGCGCCCCGACCGCATTGTAGTCGGCGAGTGTCGCGGCGGCGAAGCTCTTGACATGCTCCAGGCAATGAACACCGGTCACGATGGCAGCTTGACTACCCTCCACTCCAACAGTCCACGCGATACATTGTCGCGGCTGGAAACGATGTGTTTGATGGCCGGGATGGAATTGCCAGTGCGTGCTATTCGGGAACAGGTCGCATCAGCCGTAGACTTGATCGTCCACGAAGAGCGTATGCGTGATGGATCCCGCAAGATTGTCAACATCACCGAAGTGCAGGGGATGGAAGGCGACGTGATTGTGATGTCTGACATCTTTGCCTTTGAGCAGCAGGGCATAGAGGGAGGACGCGTCATCGGTCGATTGAAGCCGACAGGCCTTCGCCCCAAGTTCGTCGATCGCATCGAAGCAGCCAATATTCACTTGCCGGCAGGCATATTTGGCGTCAGCGTCAGAGGCTTCTAAGTGATCGCCTGAACTACTGTGTACTTGTCCAATAATATAATACCCGTGCGAGGGTATAACTTTGCACGTAACTGCTCACCCTCCCGGAGCAAAGCCCCCCCACGGGGCAGGTTTAGGCAAACGCCAAGGCAGAGACCGGCGCTACACTCGGCAATTCAGACGCGGAATGCCCACTCAATGCAACCTGCGGGAGGGTAGGCTGAGTAGTTACCTTTGCACTTCAATCGGCAAATCAGGTGTAAACTGATTACAAAAGTACCAGGTTATTTCTGGACAAGTGCTCTGAACTTTCAGAGAAGAGGGATAAGGATATGAGCCCCATCGTTGTGATTGGTCTGGCGATGCTGGCCTTCGTCGTGGTTATGGGGATATTTTTCGTAATCGCACGAGTGCTGGGAGGGCCTGATGGTGCCATCGAGGAGCGCCTGGATCAGTTTGTCTCCAGGGAGATTGATAAAGAGCCCGAGGCGGGAAAGGCCGAACGGACCCCTTCTGCATTCTCCAAAAGCATTGATCAGGCGGTATCCGGCAGGGGCTTTGCTCAAAATATCTCCACTGAACTGGCGCGTGCCAACCTCAAGATAACCGTTGGTGAGTACATCATCCTGGTTATCACCAGTATTCTAGGTACGAGCCTCATCGCTTACGTCGTGATGCACCGCAATCCGATCCTCACCCTTGGCGGGTTGGTGCTGGGGTTCTTCTTGCCGCGCTTTTACGTGAAATATCGCCAGTCCAAGCGTCTGAAGGAGTTTAACAGTCAGCTTGGGGATGCCATCAACTTGCTGGCCAATGGCTTGCGTTCTGGCTACAGCCTGTTGCAGGCGATGGACGCAGTAGCCCGCGAGATGCCACCGCCTATGTCAGAGGAGTTCCAGCGGGTGGTGCGTGAGATTGGGCTCGGTTTGTCAAATGAACGGGCGATGAACAATATGTTGCGTCGCATTCCTTCCGACGACCTGGATTTGATGATTACAGCCATTAACGTGCAACACGAAGTGGGTGGTAACCTGGCCGAAATCCTGGAGACGATAAGCCACACCATTCGGGAACGCATTCGCATCAAGGGCGAGATCCGGGTTCTTACGGCACAGGGGATGATTTCGGGCTACGTGATCTCTTTTCTGCCGGTAGGATTGGGACTTATTCTTTTCGCCATGAACCCGGACTATATGGGAGCCATGTTCCAGGAACCTTGCGGCTGGGCTATGATAGCCGCGGGCATCATAACCACGACGATTGGGTACATTGCTATACGCAAGATTGTGAACATCGAGGTGTAAGATCAGGAGGATGCGCAGAATTGAGGTGAGTGGTTGAGAGGAGGACGGTGAGATGCCACTGATGTTGATATTGCTGGTTGCTGTGCTGGTGTCTGGCACGGTTATCTTAATCTTTGTGGGGCTGGCTTCACCCAGTACACCCGATGACGTGGCAGTCCGGCTGGAAGAATTTGCCAGCCGGTCGACACCCCTCTCGCTGGAAGAGATTGAACTTTCACAACCGTTTTCGCAACGCGTGATCCGGCCCATTCTCAAAGGCTTTGCCAGTTTTGTCACCCGGTTTACGCCGGCCAACACCGTCGAAAGCACCCGTCACAAGTTGGAACTGGCAGGGCGCCCTTATAACTGGGGACCTACCGAGTTCTTTGGCATTCGAGTCCTGGCCTCGGTGATGTTGGGCATCTTGGCCTTTTTGCTGCTGAGTGTGGCGGGACAGGCTTTTATCAATCGCCTCATCGGCACCATCATCGGTGTGGCTTTGGGATATTTGCTGCCGGCGATGTGGCTCGGCAGCAAGATTCGCCGTCGCCAGGATGAGGTGATCAAGGCACTGCCTGATGCCCTTGATTTGCTCACCATCTGTGTCGAGGCGGGTCTTGGTTTCGACGCCGCCATGGCCAAGGTGGCTGAGAAATGGGAAAATGAATTGGCCCGGGCCTTCAATCGTGTGATCCAGGAGATCCGCCTGGGCAAACTGCGGCGTGAGGCGTTGCGCGAAATGGACCACAACTTAGAAGTCTCCGACGTTACCAGCTTCATCGCCGCCGTTATCCAGGCCGACCAGTTGGGTGTGAGCATGGCCAAAGTGATGCGTATCCAGTCAGAACAGATGCGCATCAAGCGCCGGCAACGTGCCGAGGAAAAGGCACACCAGGCACCGGTCAAAATGCTGTTTCCCATGGTTTTCCTCATTTTCCCCGCCATTTACATCGTGCTCTTGGGTCCGGCCGTGCTGGTGATCATGAAATCGGGGGTTCTGGGCGCCATTTAAGCTATGCGGATTGAGAACCAAACCCGAGGCCAACCGCTAATTACCCGCGGGGAATTGGCCGGGACCTTTTGGGCACGCCTTCGCGGGTTGATGGGGCGTCCTTCACTGCAAGAAGGAGAGGGGCTCATCCTGAAAGGGGATAAAAGTATCCACACCTTCTTTATGAAGTTCCCCATTGATGTGGTATATGCCGACCGGACGTGGCGAGTGGTGCGTCTCGACCCCGCCATGTCACCCAATCGTATTGGCCCGATCGTGCCTCGAGCCGCTTACATCCTGGAACTGCCGGTGGGAATCATCCAGGCCACTGGAACCGCTGTTGGAGATCAATTGATCGCGCAGACCTGAGCTTCAGGTCTGGCAGACACCAAAGAGCGTTGTCACTCACTACAATTCTTCGTCGGGCGGGACATAGACTTCTGGACCTGGTGTTTCCCCCTCGCTGCCTTGTGTGTCAGCAACCGGGTACCCCGCTTTGCCACGACTGCTGCCAAGAGTTCCCGCGTGTTATGCCCCCCATTTGCCAGCTTTGCGGACGGCCGACCAATGCATCTGGGTACTGCTGGCATTGTCGGCATAAACCCCTGGCTATTGATGGGATTCGTTCCGTCTTTAGCTTTGAAGGTGAGGTACGTCAGACAGTTCACCACTTAAAGTATTGCAATCGTCAAGTGCTGGCTGTGCCTCTGGCGCGGTTGATGGCCGGTTATTGGCGTGCCAATCCGATTCCGATTAACTTGATCGTCCCAGTCCCGTTGCACCCTGCACGCCAACGCGAACGAGGATATAACCAGGCCGATTTGCTCGCGCGCGCATTGGGGGGTATGATTGATGTGCCAGTGGTGAACAAGGGGCTGAGACGTGTGCGTCACACCCAACCACAGGTGAGTCTCAATGCCACTGAGCGGGGCGAAAACGTACGGGGTGCATTTATCTATCAAGTGTCCGAAAAAGGATGTAGTGATGTGGCTGTGAACGGCCGGCGTGTGCTCGTGATAGACGATGTGTGCACCACTGGCTCGACACTGGAAGCGTGCAGCCTGGCACTCAAAGCTGCTGGCGCCTCCACTGTTTGGGGTTTTACCCTGGCACGTGCAATATATCGAGAGAGTGAGTGAGCGAAGATTAGGATACCCCAAAGATTTCTTATTCTCTAATCGCCAATGCTTGATTCCCCAACCCTGATTGCTGTTCATTAGTAAATAGTTGAGTGTGAGAAAGGAGAGCTTACCATGCAATTGATATTGAAGGGAAAGAATGTGGAGATCACCGATTGGCTGCGCCAATACGTGGAAAAGAAGGTGAATAAGCTCGATCGCTATCTACCCGATATCCACGAGGCGCGCGTTGAGCTCTCGGTCCAAAAGACCCGGAGTAGCCAGGATCGGCAGGTAGCGCAGCTTACAGTGCGCAGCAATGGCGCCATTCTTCGCGCCGAAGAGCGCACTGATGATATGTTTGCTGCAATAGATGCTGTTGTGGACAAGATGCACCGGCAAATCGCCCGCTACAAGGGCAAACGCATAGACCGCTGGCAAGGTCAGAGGCCCAACCGGAGCGAGGTCGAACTTCCACCTGTTGACGAGGAAGTACTGGAAGACCTGGCTGAGGCACAAGAGCGCCGTATCGTGCGCATCAAGCGCTTTGCCGTCTCCCCCATGGATGAGGAGGAGGCTGTCGAGCAAATGGAGTTGCTCGGCCACGATTTCTTCGTGTTTTTCAATCCCAACACAGGCACACTTAACGTCCTCTATCGGCGTAAAGATGGCAATTACGGCCTGTTAGAGCCAGAAGTGATGTAACTCTTTGAGGATAGCTATAAAGATGATAGAAACGGCCGGCGCTTACGCACCGGCCGTTTTTTGCTGGCGAGCTTTGCCTTAGACGGCATTCGCCCTACCACTTTGTACGCCGCAAAAGCGTTCATCAACCCTCTTGACGACCCAAGGAGGCCAGTCGCATATAAGTGCGAAACGTGTACCACCCCATCAGCCCGCACAGCAGCAGCCCTACCCACCCGTCATAGTAGCCTTTCAGCGCGACGTAGCGGCGCCAGAATTCGCGCAGCGGCATCGAGAAGTAAGTCCACGGGCGCAGACACACGCCCTGATCGTAGAGAATCTTGGCTTCAAATTCCAGGTATCGGCTCTGTTTGGCCCGGAAGTGGGCCAGCGAGTCGTAATTGTAGTGGATGAGGTGCTCCTGTAAATAGCCCGCTTCGCCGTCCAGGTTGACAATTTCGTGCACTTCGCGGCTGGCGTCGTAGTAGGCGTGATCGGCCTGCAGCAGGCGCAGTTGGTGATCCGGATACCAGCCGCCGCCGCGCATCTTGTGGCCCATAATATAGTTGTAGCGCGGCACCCACCAGCCGGCAGCTGTCCCGTCGCGGATGACATGAGTCATCTCGGCTCCCAGTTCGGGCGTGGCTCGCTCGTCGGCGTCGATGAAGAAGATCCACTCAGCACCCATGGCTTGCGCGTCGCTCAGGGCAATGTTACGCTGCTCGGCAAAGTTGACAAAGGGGTGCTGGATTACAGTGGCCCCCATTTGGTGTGCGATTTCCACCGTGCCGTCGCTACTGTAGGAGTCAGAGACGAGCACATCGTCGGCCCAGGTAATGCTTTGGATGCACTCTCCAATGTGGCGCGCTTCGTTTTTGGTGAGGATGACGGCGATGAGTTTGGGCATCGAATCTCTCCTGGCTATCGTCGACTGCGAAACACCAGCCGCAGTGGTGTGCCCAGAAACCCATAAGTCTCGCGGATACGATTCTCCAGATACCGTTCGTAAGTGAAGTGCACTAATTTGCGATCGTTGACGAAGAATACGAAGGTGGGCGGATCTACTTCGGGCTGGGTGACGTAGTAGAATTTGAGCCGTTGCCCTGCTTTGCTCTTGGGGGGGTGACGAGCAGTGGCCTCTTGGAGCAGGCGATTGAGGTCTGCCGTCGAGATGCGGTGCGTACGCTCAGCACGAACCTGCAATGCCACCTGGAGTGTCTGCTGCACTCGCTGGCCGGTTTTGGCAGAGATGAAAAGGACAGGTACGTAGTCCATGAAGCGTAGAGCAGCGCGAATTTCTTGGGTGTAGTGGGCCATAGTGTAATTGTCTTTCTCAATCGCATCCCACTTGTTGACGACGACCACCACGCTCTTGACCTCGTCCAGGATATAGCCGGCGATGTGCTGGTCCTGGGCGGTGACTCCGTCCTGGGCGTCAATCAGCAGCAAGCACACATCGGCGCGGTTGACGGCTTTGAGGGCGCGCAGCACACTGTATTTTTCCACGCCAGGCGCAATTTTGCCCCGGCGGCGGATGCCGGCCGTATCTATGAGAACGATCCGCTCGCCGTCGAACTCAATCTCCATATCAATGGCGTCGCGGGTGGTACCGGGCACTTCACTGACGATGACCCGCTCCTGCCCCAGCAGTCGGTTGAGCAGCGATGACTTGCCTACATTCGGCCGCCCCACGATGGCAACCCTGACCCGCTCGTCCTCCTCTTCTTCCTCCTCCGTCAGAGGAAGCGCCTCGACAATGGCATCCATCAAATCGCCCGTTCCATGGCCGTGTAACGCACTGACGGCGATAGGATCGCCCAACCCCAGGGCATAGAACTCTACCGCGTCGGCGCGTCGGCGATCATTGTCGGCTTTGTTGGCAGCCACGATAACCGGCTTCTCGGCCCGGCGCAATATATCAGCCACTTCCTGGTCGCTGGCTGTGAGTCCTGTCTCCGCATCCACCAAAAAAACTACCACCTCGGCTTCAGCGATGGCAATCTGCGCCTGGCCTCGCATCTGGTCCAGAAACAGCCCGCTCTCCACCCCGACCGTCTGAGCGGTTGCCGGCGGTCGGCTGTCCTTTGCTCTCTGCCCCCCGCCGCCGGTCACCTCCAGCCCGCCGGTATCCACCACCACAAAATCCACACCCCTCCAGTCGGCGTCGGCGTACAGCCGATCACGGGTGGTGCCGGGTAGGTCCTCGACAATGGCAACCCGCCGCCCCACGATGCGGTTAAACAAAGTACTTTTGCCTACATTAGGTCGGCCGACCAGTGCGACGATTGGCTTGGTCATCATCAAATCTCAATTGATCCTTGAGAAGGTTCAAAACCTTCGCAAGGATGTTCCCAACTAATTTTAGTCACACCCATCTCAATAGCTAATAAGCTGTCTATCAATTCGTGGGGCAGCCTGGAAAGGCTGCCCAAGTGTGCCCCACCCTACTTTGCCCCTCACAGCACCTCGCCCATAGCTTGCCAGTAGGGGCGATTTTGCTCACCCCACCAACCTGGCTTGGGGGTAAGCACTTCCTGCGGCAAGAGCTCGCCGCGTAGAGCAGCTAGCATCTCACGCGGATGCTGAGCCACCACCACCGGCATCCCTAATGCCTCCTGGATCTGGATAGGGGTCATGTCATCCAGCGTCACCTGACCCGAGTTGTCGAACATAACCCGAGGTAACAGCACCGCCTCCCCTGGTAGGGGTGCCTCGCGATACGCTCCCAAAGCATCCCTCACCTGCGCTATCACATCGTGCCCGGTCAGCAGCCCAGACACGGTCACCACCCCATACCAGTTGTTGACGATGGGAGCCACGCGCACCTGGCTCCCACTCAGTGCATTCAACTCGTCCACTACGCCTTGCAGCACCGGGGCCGCCAGGTCTCCGCATACAAGCGTTGCCCTTTGGTATTTAATATTCAGTGCTTGAGACTTGATCTCATCCCATTCGTCCAGGAATTGACGCACCATGCCCACGCCGTTTTCGGTTTGACCAAAGCCGTCGTACTCGGCGGCGGGAGGCACGGCGCGCCCGGCCAGCAGATACCACTCATCGGAGGGATAGATGAAAGTCAACCCAAACTCTTGCCGGCAGCGCTCACGCCAGGGCTCGATCTGATCCAGGATGGGAGCAGCTTCGTCGGGACGATAGGTGCGCATAGTCCCCGGATGGTAACGCGTGAGGCCGATGGGCACCACCGACACTGACTGCACGCTGGGGAACAGAGCCACCAGGTCACGCAGACTACGCTCCAAATGGGGACTATCGTTGAGACCGGGAATGAGCACCAACTGGGTGTGCACCTGGATACCCCGTTCGCCTAACCAGCGCACCTGCTTCAGCACATCAGGCGCGTTCTTCTTGGCCAGCAACTGCCGACGCAGTTCCAAATCGGTGGCGTGTACGCTTATGTACAGGGGACTGAGGTGTTGCTCCTCAATGCGCCCCCAGTCCTCGTCATCCAGGTTGGTCAGTGTGACGAAGTGACCAAACAGAAAGCTGTAGCGATAATCGTCATCTTTAATATAAACCGTCTGGCGCATGCCCCGCGGTGATTGGGTGACGAAGCAGAATTCGCACTTGTTGGCGCAGCGGCGGATGTCTACATCGAAGGTGGGATGGGCGAACTCCACTCCCACCGGTTGTCCATATTGGCGCTCACCGCTCAGGGTGAACTCTTGACCGTTCCGTCGCACCTGCAATTCGACCTTCTCTTCTGCGCTGTAGAAGCGAAAGTCGATCACGTCGCGCAGTGGATAGTCATTCACCGCCAAAATTACGTCGCCGGGGCGCAGACCCATCTGATCGGCCAGTGCGCCTGGTTCGACGGCGCTCACCATGCCCCCGGCGCTCGATTGCGCTTCAATTTTCCTATCCTCCAAGTGATACTTGCCAGCCATTATACTCTATCCAGCTATACGACACAACATTATTCATTCCAACGGGTCTGTCCAAATTTTAGACGAATTAGATGCAACGCACTTACGAAGAGCACCAGGCAAGAATTCACATTCTATTCCGACTACCCGAGCGGCAGTACCCATGAGACCCGCTTGGGAAAGAGGGCATTGAGTAGCAGCGCCTGCTCTTCACCGGCCCAGCAATCTGGGAACGCATAGCGCAGTTCTTCCAGGGAGCGATAGCCAAAGAGCAGCTTCAAGAAGACCAGTGGGGGGAAGCCGGCCCCGTCCCATCTCTCGTTGGTATCTGGCGCTGACCAGTCTGCAGCCTCGGTTAGTTTGCCCTGCTCGAAAACCAGGCGCAGGCCACCTTGATAGAAAGTGATGTTTAGCTCGCCGTCAAAACCACTCATCACCGAATTGGCCAAACGTCTTTCCAACACGGGTGCGATGTGGCGAATGAAACCAGGTAGATCAGCCACGCGGACATACCAGCCGTAGGGGCGCTTCAGCGCCCCCAATTTAGCGTCGAAGGCCTCATAAGCCGGGTGTTCCAGGCCCAGAGCAAAGCGGATCGCGGTCAAAGTGCTTTTTTCACCCTCAATGCTGGCCGCGTAAGCTTCCCCCTGCGCTTTGAGGGCTCGCACCACACAAGGTAACATGGATCGTAAAGATACGCCTTCTTCTGCAACAATCTCCCACACCCCAATGCGAGACCTCCATAGGCGAGCCGGGGTGCTGTAATAGCCGACCGCAGTTCCTTCACTGTCGAGGATACAATACAGGCGCAATTCCGTATCTGAACCTGGCGTGTGACCGGTTAGGTCATAACGCCACCGCTCCTCATCGATGAGGGTGGTGACCGATTTGTCCGCGCACTGGCGCTGGTAAAGACGCATCAGAGTCGAGATATCTGCCTCAGTAGCCCGGCGAATGTGGTAAGGTTCTGTTTCCCCCTCTTTTAGGGCCGGCACGTCATTCACGTTCAGGTCACGTCGGCCACCTAAGGGCAATGCAAACTCGTAACCGAACTGGCGATAAAACCAGGGTATGCCCGTTATTCCCTGGGCCAGATGCCTATAAGCTGCACTCAAGGCGTGGATCGTACCAAAGATAGTTCGGACCAGTCCCCGGCGACGATAGGCTGGATCTGTGCCGACCAGTTCGGGCCGCCCCACCGCAAATGGAATATCCTCATAGACCCAAACCTGAGGAATCAGACAAGTAGAACTCACGATTTTACCAGCTTGGGTATCTTCTACGAGCACAAAATCGGCCGCCGTAGTCATCGGGTGACGACCTGACATCAGATCCCTGATCCAGGCCCTGAGAAGCACAGGCGATTCATCATCAGCAAGCAACACACGGATGTCTAAGTCTATCAACGCCTCCGTGTCGGCCGGAGTGCCCAGGCGCAGGACCAGGCCATCGCCCAGCGATTGCGGCAGATTTAAGGTGTCATGTGGTCCAGACATCGATAACCTCCAATTTCAGTCACATTCATACTCTGGGGGCAATAAGAAAGCCGCGCAAGAATCCCGCGGCTTGGTTTGAGCCTGCCCAGGCAGGTCGCTTTCAGTTCAAATAATAAGCCGCGGGCGTGCTACTCCCGCG
The DNA here is from genome assembly GCA_024643945.1 of Anaerolineales bacterium. The sequence goes on along the minus strand of JAHELX010000055.1, from coordinate 5,025 downwards.
GCTCGATGATCAGACAATTGACAGAAGTTAAGAGTCGACAGACGCACTACGACAAGGCACACCTGAGGATGGGGCCAGATAATCCGTATAACTGTACATAGAGTGCGTCTCCTTATTGAATACTGGCGGGCAATTATACCGCACGTCGGGAGCGTTTGTCAATTGTTTCTGACGTATCTTTATCTACCGGATCGCCTGGCGCACTTCGTAGGCCAGTGCGCTGAAAGCCTCACTATAGAATAGCGACAGTGAACGAGGACGGGGTAACGTGATGGGGAGGATGGCTGCTACCCGCGCCGGTCGCTGGCTCAGAACCAGCACCCGGTCAGCCAGGAAGACAGCCTCGCGGATGTCGTGGGTAACCATCACCGCCGTTTTGCGGCTGGCGTCCCATACGCGCAACAATTCTTGATTGAGCCGCTCGCGGGTCAGCGCATCCAGTGCCCCGAAGGGCTCGTCAAGCAGCAGGATCTGTGGCTCGTGGGCCAGGGCGCGGGCGATAGCTACCCGCTGCGCCATCCCTCCCGAGAGCTCACGCGGATAGCTGTGGGCAAATTCCATCAGCCCTACCAACTCCAGCGCGTGAACTGCTCGCTGTTCTGCCTCGGCGGGTAGCATGCGTTGGACCTGCAAGGGGAGCAAGACGTTGTCGAGGACGGTACGCCAGGGCATCAGGTTCGCCTTTTGGAATACAAGGCCAATTTCGCGGCTTGGACCGGGTAAGGGTTGGCCGTGCAGGCGGACTTGCCCCTGGTCGGGGGGGAGCAGCCCCGACAAAAGGCGCAGCAGGGTGGTTTTACCACAGCCAGAAGGTCCCACGACGCACAGAAACTCCCCTGGCGTGACACCAAAAGAAACGTCCTCGATAGCCG